>DUZD01000082.1 GCA_013349695.1 Rhodospirillaceae bacterium | reverse complement strand
TTCATAACATTCGCCACAAGGCGTGAATGTTTTTTGTACGAACATATGTCTGCTTGTGATGCTATGGACGGCTTCAACCACCGGCATCGCAAACTTCCGGAATTGGCTAGTTTCCGCCCTTTCAAAGGGCAAGGCTATACGACTGCTTTCAGACGCTTGAGCTAACATCGGGGCGGTAACCTATCGTCTGATTACGGCGTCATTTATGTGTGCATAGCCGAGAGCATTTCAAGATTGGCCGACGGGCGAGGGGGAACTTCTCAACCATCGGCGGAATCCATCCAGATCGTCAGCGGGCCGTCGTTGATCAGGCTGACCGCCATGGTGGCGCCGAAAACGCCGGTCTTTACCGGTACCTTCCGGCTCCTCAGGCGCTCGCAGAAAGACTCGTAAAGCCGGCGGCCGGTCTCGGCGTCGGCGGCGCCGGAAAAGCTCGGGCGGTTGCCCTTGCGCCATAGCGCCGCCAGGGTGAACTGGCTGACGACAAGGGCGGCGCCGCCGATGTCCAGAAGGGAAAGGTTGATGCGTCCCTCGCCGTCGCCAAAAAGCCGCATTGCGGCGATCTTGCGGGCGAAATAGTCAGCCTCGGTTTCCGTGTCGCCCCGTTCAACGCAGAGAAAAACGAGCAGTCCCCGTCCGATCCTCCGCGCCGCCATTCCATTGGCGACGACGGCGGCCTCCTTGACCCTTTGCAGCACCGCTTTCATGCGGCTCCGCTATCCCGCCCAGCCGTAAATGAGGACCAAAAGGAAACCGCCCAGCAGCAATCGGTAGACGACGAAGGGGGTGAAGGTGGCGCGCTTCAGCCATGCCATCATGGCGGTGATGGCGGCAAGGGCGGCGATGAAAGCCAGGCCGGCGGCCGTGAGCGCGGCGGCGCTCAGCTGAACGTCGCCCATTGCGAACAAATCCCTGGCCTTCAAAATCCCGGCCCCCAAAATGGCCGGGATCGAGAGCAGCATGGAAAACCTTGCCGCCTCGGCCCGTTCCATGCCGAGCACACGCGCCGCCGACATGGTGATGCCGGAGCGGCTGGTGCCGGGAACAAGGGCCAGGGATTGGGCGCAGCCGATGATGACGGCGTCGATGAGGCGCAGATGCTCGACCCGGCGCATCGTCATTCCTATTTTGTCGGCAACGTAGAGGAGGATACCGAAACCGAAAGTTGCCCAAGCGATGACGGCCAAGCCTTGAATCCCCCGCGGATCATAGTGGTTGACGGCGATCCCGCCTAAGATCACCGGGATGGTGGCGACGGCAACGTGAACGACGAGCCGGGCATTGGGGCCGCCGCGGCCTTTCGCCAGTTGCACTAGCCCCAGCGCCATCGCCCATAGATCGCGCCAAAAATAGACCATTACCGCGCCAAGCGAGCCGACGTGCAAGGCGACGATCAAGATCAACCCCTGCTCCGGCACCCCGATGTACACTTGAACCAAACGCAAATGCCCATACGAGCTGATGGGGAGGAACTCGGTGATACCCTGAACCAGGGCAAGAACTACTATATGTAGAATTGACACATCCATTTAGCCCCAGGTATTGGAATTTTTGTGATATTCATAGGGCATTTTGGGCATTTTCCCAAGCCTCAAATAGTCCTATTCCGGACCTATTTTTAATCGGTCCCTCTTTTTGTCTGCTCGGCCGAGGGGGCCGCAAGGCAAGCAAAACAACGGTTTCAGGAAAAATTGGTAAATCATATTGACCTATTAGGGCTTGCATTTACACATTCCTCCATGCTTATCTGCCGGAGCCGGTTGTCCATGGGAGCCGCCTTGTGTTGGCGTCGGCGGCATCCCCGATTCGAAAGCTTGTCCATGGCCCAGAAGATGCAACAATACGTCGATGTCGAGCGAGGCATGCCCGAAAAACGCGCCGCTCCCGAACGGCGCCAGGACTTCAACGAAGTTTATCGGCGTTTCGAGGATCGGCAAGCCGTCGAACAGTCGTCCCGTTGCGAACAATGCGGCATTCCATTCTGTCAAGTCCATTGCCCGCTGCAGAACAACATTCCGGACTGGTTGCAGCTGGCCGCCGAGGGCCGTCTCGAAGAAGCTTACCAGACCAGCCAGGCCACCAACACTTTTCCCGAGATATGCGGCCGCATTTGTCCCCATGACCGTTTGTGCGAGGGCTCCTGCGTTCTGGAACAGTCCCGTCACGACACCGTCACCATCGGCGCCGTCGAGAGCTACATCACCGATACCGCCTGGGACAAAGGCTGGGTCCAGCCTCCCCGCCCGGCCCGCGAACGGGACGCCTCGGTCGGCATCATCGGTGGCGGGCCCGCCGGCCTGGCCGCCGCCGACCAATTGCGCCGCCAGGGCTATCAAGTCGACGTTTACGACCGCCATGACCGCATGGGCGGCCTTTTGATTTACGGAATCCCCAACTTCAAGCTGGACAAGGCGTTGGTTGAACGGCGGACCAAGCTGCTAGCCGACGGAGGGGTTCGCTATCACTTGGAATTTGAAATCGGGCGGGACGCCACCCTCGGGGATTTGCGCAATAAGCATGACGCCGTGCTCATCGCCTCCGGCGTTTATAAGGCCCGCGGCATCGCTATTCCCGGCGTTGGCCTGGGCGGCATCAACCAGGCGATGGCCTATCTTATCGCTTCCAACCGCAAGGGACTGGGCGAGCGGGTCGCCGCCTTCGACGACGGCACGCTCAACGCCGCCGGCAAAAACGTCGTCGTCATCGGCGGCGGCGACACCGCCATGGACTGCGCGCGAACGGCCCTTCGTCAGGGCGCCAAATCGGTCAAATGCCTGTATCGCCGCGACCGCGCCAACATGCCCGGCTCGAAAACCGAAGTCGCCAACGCCGAAGAGGAAGGAATCGAGTTCGTCTGGCTGTCGGCGCCCGCGGCCTTCCTCGGCGAGGAGACGGTGAGCGCTATCCGCGTCCAGAGGATCCATTTAGGCGTCGCCGACGCCAGCGGCCGGCAGATGCCGCAAGTCATCGGAGACTCCGGTTTCACCATCGAAACCGATATGGTGATCAAGGCCTTGGGCTTCGAAGCCGAGGACGTGCCGCGGCTCTTCGGCGAGGCCGGCCTGGGGAAAACGAGCTGGGGGACCATCGCCATCGACGCCGCCAGCAAGATGACCAATCTGGATGGGGTTTTCGCCGCCGGCGACATCATCCGCGGAGCCTCCCTGGTGGTCATGGCCATCCGCGACGGCCGCCAAGCCGCCCAGGGAATCGATCGTTACCTTGGCGCCAAGGCCGGACAATCCCTGGCCATGGCGTCATGAAACCGAGCATGCGGCCAATGCCGGAAACCGGCGAGACCTTTGTCCGCAACTGGCGGGCCAATGCCAGGCGGTTGGCCCAAAAGGGCCTTTATGACCCGGCCCACGAGCACCAATCCTGCGGCGTCGGTTTGGTCGCCGCCATCGACGGCCGGGCCCGTCGCGAGGTGGTGGACGCGGGCATCAAGGCGCTGCAAAGACTCTGGCACCGCGGCGCCGTCGATGCCGACGGCAAAACCGGCGACGGCGCCGGCATTCACGTCCAGGTTCCACAGGATTTTTTCAAGGCCCATATCCGCCGCACCGGCCACGAACCGAGCAGGGGCAGTCTGGCCGTCGGCATGGTGTTCCTGCCCAAGACCGACCTCGGCGCCCAGGAGAAATGCCGCAGTATCGTCGAGACCGAAATCCTCAGGTTCGGTTACACCATTTACGGTTGGCGGCAGGTGCCCGTGAACGTCGAGATCATCGGCGAAAAAGCCAACGTCACCCGGCCCGAGATCGAGCAGATCATGATCGCCAACAACCTGGGCGTCGGCGGCGACCAGTTCCAAACCCATCTGTACATCATTCGCCGGCGCATCGAACAACAGGTGTTGGCCAAGAATATCTCGGAATTCTATATCTGCTCGCTTTCCTGCCGGACGATCGTTTACAAGGGCATGTTCCTGGCCGAGCAGCTTTCGGCGTTCTATCCGGACCTTCTGGACGAGCGTTTCGTTTCCAACTTCGCCCTCTACCACCAGCGCTATTCCACCAATACCTTCCCGACATGGCGGTTGGCGCAGCCCTTCCGCATGCTCGCCCACAACGGCGAAATCAACACCCTTGCCGGCAACGTCAATTGGACGGCCAGTCACGAACCGCGCATGGCGTCCGAGGTGTTGGGCGAATACATCGATGACGTCCGCCCGATCATTCAGCCCGGCAGTTCGGATTCGGAGGCCTTGGACGCGATGTTCGAGCTGTTGGTTCGTTGTGGCCGCCCGGCGCCGGCGGCCGAGGCCCTGTTGATCCCCGAATCCATCAATCAGAACACCACCATGCCCGAGGCCCACAAGGCCCTGTTCACGTACTGCACCAATGTCATGGAGCCATGGGACGGGCCCGCCGCCATCTGCGCCACCGACGGGCGTTGGGCGATTGCCGGCCTCGACCGCAACGGCTTGAGGCCCCTTCGCTATACCATCACCAACAATGACCTGCTGATCGTCGGTTCCGAGACCGGCATGGTCGAGGTGCCGGAGGCGGAGGTGGTGGAAAAGGGCCGTGTCGGCCCCGGCGGCATGATCGCCATCGACCTGTTGGAGGGCCGCTTTTACCATGACAAGGAAATCAAGGACCTGATAGCCGGCCGCCAGCCCTATGGCGAATGGGTCAAGAACATCACCCGGCCAGACAGCTTCATCAAAAACAAGGCCAAATCGTCGCCGCCGTTGACGGCGGAACAATTGCGCCGCCGCCAGACCGCTTTCGGCCTGACCATGGAGGACCTGGAACTGATCCTCCATCCGATGGTTGAAATGGGCGTCGAAACAACCGGCTCCATGGGCGATGACACGCCGCTGGCGGTGCTCTCCGACAACTATCGGGGCCTCCACCATTTCTTCCGTCAGGCCTTCAGCCAAGTAACCAATCCGCCCATCGACAGTTTACGTGAACGCCGGGTCATGACCTTGCGGACGCGGCTGGGGAATCTTGGCAACATCCTCGTGGAGGAGGCCAGCCAATGCAACTTGCTGCTCCTCGAATCGCCGGTGCTTTCCAATGCCGAGTTCGAGGCCATGCGCAACCATATGGGGGAGACGGCTTGCGAGATCGACTGCACCTTCGATCCGTCAAGCGATTCACAACCCTTGCGTTCGGCTCTCGATCGAATCTGTCGGGAGGCCGAGGACGCGGTCAGGGGCGGCGTCACCCATCTGTTCCTGACGGACATGGCGATGTGCAAGGAGCGGGCGACGATCCCGATGATTTTGGCGACCGGGGCGGTTCACGGCCACTTGGTGCGTCAGAGCTTGCGCACTTTCACCTCGCTCAACATTCGCTCGGCGGAATGCTTTGACGTGCATTACTTTGCCGTCCTCATCGGCGCCGGAGCGACGACGGTGAACGCCAACCTGGCCGAGGAGAGCATCGCCGACCGCCACCGCCGCGGCCTGTTTGGAAAAATGACTCTCAAGGACTGCCTGGATAATTACAAGACCGCCATCGACAAGGGTTTATTGAAAATCATGTCGAAGATGGGCATCGGCGTCATCAGTTCCTATCGGGGCGGCTGCAACTTCGAGGCCGTGGGTTTGTCCCGTGCCTTGGTTGCCGAATTCTTCCCCGGCATGGCGACGAGGATTTCCGGCATCGGGCTTTCCGGCATGGAAAGCAAGGTGATCGAAATGCACGCCAAGGCCTACGCCGAGGAAGCGACGCCACTGCCGGTCGGCGGCTTTTACCGTTTCCGCTCGGGCGGCGAGGCGCACGGCCACCAAGGGCGGCTGATTCATATCCTACAGAACGCGGTCAATACGGAATCCTATACCATCTATAAGCGTTACAGCGAGGGAATTAGCGACTTGCCGCCCATCTACCTCAGGGATCTTCTTGATTTCAAATCGGCCAACCCGCCCGTTTCGGCCGACGAAATGGAATCGATTACCGCCATCCGCAAGCGTCTGGTCTCCCCGGCCATTTCTTTGGGCGCCCTCAGTCCGGAGGCGCATGAGACCCTTAGCATCGCCATGAACCGGATCGGCGCCAAATCCGCTTCCGGCGAAGGCGGCGAGGACCCGGCCCGCTACAAACGGCGCGCCAACGGCGACAACGCCTCCTCGGCGATCAAGCAAGTGGCGTCGGGCCGTTTCGGAGTCACCGCCGAATATCTCAACAACTGCCACGAGATCGAGATCAAGATGGCGCAGGGAGCGAAACCGGGCGAAGGCGGGCAATTGCCTGGCCGCAAGGTGACGGAGCTGATCGCCGCCTTGCGAATGTCGACGCCGGGGGTGACACTGATTTCACCGCCACCTCATCATGATATCTATTCCATCGAGGATCTGGCCCAGCTCATTTACGACCTCAAGCAGATCAACCCGGACGCTTCGGTCTGCGTCAAGCTGGTGGCGCGGGCCGGCGTCGGCACCATCGCCGCCGGCGTCGCCAAGGCGAAGGCGGATGTCATTTTGATTTCCGGCCACGACGGCGGCACCGGCGCCAGTCCCCAAAGCAGCATCAAATACGCTGGACTGCCGTGGGAAATGGGCTTGAGCGAGGTCCATCAGGTGCTGACCCTCAACCGCCTCAGACACAACGTCAAACTGCGCGTCGACGGCGGCCTGAAGACCGGCCGCGACATCGTCATCGCCGCCATGTTGGGAGCCGAGGAGTTCGGGATCGGCACCACCTCCCTGATCGCCATGGGCTGCATCATGGTCCGCCAGTGTCACTCCAATACCTGCCCGGTTGGGATCTGCACGCAAAATCCCGACCTCCGCGAGAAATTCACGGGGACCCCGGAAAAGGTGGTGAATCTCTTTACTTTCCTGGCCGAGGAGGCATCGGAGATCCTGGCCTCGCTCGGCGTCACATCGTTCGACGAGATCATCGGCAGAACCGACTTGCTGATGCAGGTCAGCCGCGGCGCCGCCCATCTTGACGATCTGGACTTGAACCCGCTGCTGGTTAAATCCGATCCCGGCCCCTTCCCCGCCCGGTGCACCCTGGAAGGCCGCAACGAAGTGCCGGACACCCTGGACGCCCGCATGATCGATGACGCCAAGCACCTGCTCGACGCTGGTGAAAAGATGCAGCTCACTTACTCGGTGCGCAACACCCACCGCGCCGTCGGCGCGCGCGTCAGCTCGCTGATCACCCGGCGCTACGGAATGAAGGGCCTGGATCCGGATCATTTCACCATTCGGCTGCGCGGCTCGGCCGGACAGTCGCTCGGCGCCTTCGCCGTCCAGGGGATGACCTTGGAGGTTCACGGCGACGCCAACGATTATGTCGGCAAGGGCCTGTCGGGAGGCATCATCGTCTTGCGCCCGCCCCTGCCCAGCGCCTTGGAAAGCTATAAAAACGTCATCATCGGCAATACCGTGCTCTATGGCGCCACGGCCGGCAAGCTGTTCGCCGCCGGCCAGGCCGGCGATCGTTTTTGCGTCCGCAACTCGGGAGCCCAGGCGGTGGTCGAGGGATGCGGCTCCAACGGCTGTGAATACATGACCAACGGCGTTGCCGTCATCCTCGGCCCCGTCGGCGCCAATTTCGCCGCTGGCATGACCGGCGGCATGGCCTTCGTCCATGACCCCGAGAACGTTTTCCCGCTCAAGGTCAACCCGGACAGTGTCATTCATTTACGTATCGAGACGCAATATTGGGAAGACGTGGTCAAGGTACTCATCGGCCAGCATGTCCGGCGCACCCATTCCCGCTTCGCCTATCGCCTGCTCAACGATTGGGAGTTGGAAAGGGATTCCTTTTGGCAGGTGGTGCCGATGGAAATGCTGGATAAATTGGAGCATCCCGTGACCCGAGAGGACAAGGAAAATTGGCGCGCCGCCGGCGAATGAACGCAGCTTGGTATTACTCCTCGGGGGGAATGAAATGCATGTTGCCGATGCTGAAGCAGATCGGCAAGGGACATCGCTTCTTGCTGATCGTGGGTGACGTAGACGGCGAAAAAAGCCGCCGCGAGGCCGACCTGCCCGGTGCCCTGCCGAAATCGGCCTGTCCGGACGGCCGTGAAAAAGCCAGGGAAGACCGTCCGCTGGGCTGCGCGATGGCATTGCTGAATGCCGGATCGGCGCAGAAATTTCTCGCCTTGATCAAGTCACGGCCGCAAATTTAGGGCGCCAAGCGCGGCTCGGAAGCGACCGCTTGCGATGCCACCCCAATCCGGGGCAACTCCAGATTTGATGAAAAAACTTTCTTCGATGTTGTTGTCTTGGTGTCTTTATGTTGAATGGGCAAGCCTTCCGCATGGCCGGGATAACAATTTCATGAGAGCCGCGGGACAACGATGAGAAGGAGACTGCGAACTCTGGGGCTGGCGGTTTTCACGGCGGCGCTGTTGCTTCCGGCGCCGCCGCGAGGGGGTTGGGCGCTGGCCGGTATGTTCAATCCCGAGACCTTCGTCCTGGCCAACGGCATGCAGGTGGTGGTCGTGCCCAACCACCGGATTCCCGTGGTCACCCACATGGTCTGGTACAAGGTCGGGGCGGCGGACGAGCCCGCCGGCAAGTCGGGCATCGCCCACTTCCTCGAACATCTGATGTTCAAGGGCACCAAAAAACTCGCTCCGGGGGAGTTCTCCAGGATCGTCGCCCGCAACGGCGGCCGCGAAAACGCCTTCACGTCTCACGATTACACGGCCTACTACCAGACCGTGGCGGTGGAGCGGCTGCAAATGGTCATGCAAATGGAGGCCGATCGCATGACCAATCTGGTACTTACGGAAAAAGTGATCGAGCCGGAAAGATTGGTCATTCTCGAGGAGCGCCGGCTGCGCACCGACAATAATCCCGCCGCCATATTAAGAGAGCACGTCAGCGCCGCGCTTTATCTCAACCACCCTTACCGCAAGCCCGTTATTGGCTGGGATCACGAGATCAGGGAACTGACGCTCAAGGACATCCTCGGCTTTTATAAACGCTGGTATGGGCCCGACAACGCCGTCCTCGTGGTCGCCGGCGACATCACCGCCGATGAGCTCAAACCATTGGCCGAAAGGACTTACGGTCTCATCCCGCCGGCCTTTACGGGGGCTCGCCGGCGCGCCGCCCGGCTCCGTCCCGACGAACCGCCCCACGGCGCGGAGCGCCGCGTGGTCTTGAGAAACGCCCGCGTTCGCCAGCCGTCCTGGAGCCGCCAGTTCCTGGCTCCCAGTTATCTTTTTGGCCTTGCCGGCGGCGGCGACAGCGGCCAAGCCCATGCTTTGCAGGTGCTGGCCGAGGTTTTGGGCGGCGGCGCCACCAGTCCCCTCTACCGGTCATTGGTGGTCGAGCGGAAACTGGCGGTTTCCGCCGGCGCCTCTTATGAGCCGGACGGATTGGGACCGGCCCGTTTCGTCCTTTACGCCAGCCCCAGGCTCGGCGTTGCCATGGCGGCCTTGGAGATGGCCGTTGAGGAAGAGGTGGGGGAATACCTGGAAAAGGGCGTCAGCCTGGATGAAGCGTCGCGGGCCAAACGGCACCTTCGCGCCGAGGCCGTCTATGCCCGCGATTCCATCCGCGCCGGCGCCCAGGTGTTGGGCGCGGCGCTGGCCGCGGGGCTTGGCGTCGAGGACGTCGAATCCTGGCCGCAACGCATCGGCGCGGTGACGGTGGATGAAATCAACGCCGCCCTCGGGATGGTCATCACGAGGGACCGTTCGGTGACCGCCCTGCTGCTGCCCGAAAAAGCCGATGATGATGGACGGAAAATTCATCTTGCAAAATAACCCCTTCATGCCGGTGCTTGACCTTGCGCCGCCAAGGCACCATTGGACAAAGGCCTTCAGAGAGGTCGCCGCGGCGGCGGCCGTTGCGGCGCCGCTGCTCGCCGCCGCCCTTCCGGCCGCGGCCATCGAGGTCGTTCGCGTGGCCGGTCCGGGGGAAATGGAAGCCTGGCTGGTCGAAGAGCATACCAACCCCATCATCACCGTCCGCGTCGCCTTCGAGGTCGGCGCCGCCGCCGACCCCGCCGGCAAGGAAGGCTTGGCCAATATGGTCTCGTCGCTGCTTGACGAGGGGGCGGGCGAGCTGGACAGCCAAGCGTTCCAGAGGCGTCTCGACGAACTGTCGATCAGGCTCGGTTTCGACGTCGGGAGCGATACCT
>DUZD01000081.1 GCA_013349695.1 Rhodospirillaceae bacterium | reverse complement strand
ACCATCCTCCCTTCCGTCGTCATGGCCGGACTTGATCCGGCCATCCACGGGCCTCGCGCTCGGCATCAACTGCGTGGATACCCGGCTCAAGGCCGGCCATGACGACGGAAGTGAAGTGACGCGGTTATTTTGTGACGAGCCCTTAGGTGGGAACTATACGGTATTCGAGCACGGAGATATACCTACCGAGCAACCCATGGTCCGCGCTCACCACCCGGCCGACCCAAGCTACCGCGCCAGCGGTTTAGCCCTGTGGCCAGGGCGGGCATCCGCCGTGATGAAATCCCCTGAAAGGTTATCCAGACGCGCTTCTCCCGTCGTTTTCACTTTGTCACCCCTTCTTCGGCATGCGCCGCAGCAGCGCCCCGCTGATCGCCGCCGGCAGGGCGGCGATCAGCCACATGACGGCGGCCAGCGGCCAGGGAAAGGCGATGCGCGCCTGGTCCCGGGCGAGGCCCAGCTTGATTTTCCGCGCCGCCTTGTCCGCCGTCATCAGGAACGGCATGGGGAAAGCGTTGTTGGCGGTCATGCGGGTCTTGACGTAACCGGGACAGATTACCGAAACCCGGATGTTGTCCTCCTTGAGCCAGCCGCGGAGGGCTTCGGCATAGGCCTTCACCGCCGCCTTGCTGGCCGAATAAGCGGGCGCCCCGGGCAGGCCGATGAAACCGGCGAGGGAACTCGTGATGGCGATTTGGCCGCTTTTGCGTTGCCGCATCGGGACCATGGCGGGGAGCACCGTGTTCAGTACCCCGGCCATGTTGACGGCGAAGATTTCGCGGACCTGGTCCTCGTCCTCGCCTTCGCCGCCGGTGCCACCCGAGACGCCGGCGTTGGCGAAGACCAGATCGAGGGGATGCTCGCCGTCGACGAGTTCGATCCATTTGGCCATGGCCTCCCGATCCTTCACGTCGATGACCTCGGCGATGACCTGGGCGCCACGCTGGCGGCATGATTCGGCGACCGCCAGCAGCCGTTCCTTGTCGCGTCCCGAGATCGCCAGGGAAACGCCGGGTCCGGCGTAAAGGCGGGCCAGCCCGGCGCCGATGCCGCTAGAAGCGCCGGTGATCAGGATGCAACGCGGTTCGTTCCGTCGTTCGCTCATGGCTCCTTATACGGCGAAAAGGGGGCTTGGCGCGAACCCGACGATTTGCCGCCTCCGGCCGCCATGTTATAATGGCCGCCAACCATGGCAGTGCCGGGAGTTCACGTGTCCATTTCCTCGATGACCGGTTTCGCCCGCGACGAGGGCTGCGATGCCGCCTGTTCCTGGACCTGGGAAGTCAAAAGCGTCAACGGCAAGGGCCGGGACATCCGCTGCCGGCTGCCGCAGGGATTCGATGGCCTGGACTTGCCGGCCCGCGAGCGGGCGGCGCGCCGCTTTCGGCGCGGCAACATCACCATGACATTGACCGTCGTCGGGAACGAAGGCCTTGGCGGCTACCGGATCAACCGCCGGATGCTGGAGCAAGTCATCGCCTTGCTGCCGGAAATCCGGGAACGGTTCCCCGATGCCAAGGAGCCGAGCGCCGAAGGGCTCCTGGCTCTGCGCGGCGTCATCGAGCCGGCGGAAAACGGACTCCTTGGCGAAGCCAAGCGGGAGCTGGAAGCCGACTTGCTGGCGTCTCTGGACAAGGCGTTGGACGGCCTGGCCACCATGCGCGGCGAAGAGGGAGCGCGCCTGGCCGCCATGCTCGGCGAAGAGCTCGACAGCATCGAGGAGCATTACCGGCAGGCTGAACGCCTGGCCGCCGCCCAGCCCACGGCCATCCGCGCACGCCTCGAGGAACAGGTGGCGGCGTTGGTGGAATCGGTTCCGGCGCTGCCCGAGGAAAGGCTGGCCCAAGAGGCCGCCCTGTTGATGACCAAAGCGGATCTGCGCGAGGAGTTGGACCGTCTCAAGGCCCATATCGAGGCGGCTCGGGATTTTCTGGGCAAGGGGGAGCCCGTTGGCCGCAAGCTGGATTTTCTCTGTCAGGAGTTGAACCGCGAAGCCAACACTTTGTGTTCCAAGTCCGCCGACCTGGCCTTGACCCACGCCGGCCTGGCCATCAAGGCGGCTATCGAACAGTTCCGCGAGCAGGTACAGAACATTGAATGACGTCGAAAAAATGAAACGCCGCGGCCTGATGCTGGTGCTGTCGTCGCCGTCCGGCGCCGGCAAGTCGACGATATCGAGGGAACTTCTAAAAGGCGCCGGCAACCTTGCCATGTCCATCTCGGCGACCACCCGGCCGCCGCGTCCCGGCGAGCAAAACGGCAAGGAATACTTGTTTATCGACAGGGACGAGTTTGACGGCATGCTCGCGGAGGGCGAGTTTCTTGAGCATGCCGAGGTCTTCGACAACTTTTACGGCACTCCGAGAAAGCCGGTGGAAATGGCCCTGGCCAGGGGCCAGGACGTTCTCTTTGACGTCGATTGGCAAGGCCAGCGGCAACTGAAGCGAAATGCCGCCGGCGATGTCGTCGGCATTTTCATTTTGCCGCCCTCGCGGGCTGAACTGGAACGGCGCCTGCACACCCGCGCCCAGGATTCCGAAGAGGTGGTGCGCAAACGGATGGCAAAAGCGTTTGGCGAAATAATTCACTGGAAAGACTACGATTACATTGTCGTCAACGAGGTGGTCGAAGACAGCGTCGCCCAGGTCCGGGCCATCCTGACCGCCGAACGTCTGAAACAAGGCCGCCAGACCGGGCTCGCCGGATTCGTCGGGGCGTTTCGGGAAAGCCGTTAATACCTGAATTTTTTTGGGAGTTCCCTGGATGCCCAAAACCCTGGTGGTGGACGACGATCCGGATGTGGAAACGCTGCTCCGCGGCCAGCTTTCCGGGCGGCAAATCAGCGATGGCTTCGATTTTGTTTTTGCCCGTTCCGATGCGCAAGCCTTGCAAATCCTTGGCTCTGAAAAAAATATCGATATCGGCTTGGTTGTCATCGACAGCCAAACGATCAGCGGCATGGAGTTGTTCCGCCATATGAAAGGCGGCGCTCCGCGGATACCGAGGATCGCGCTGACTTCCACGAACGACCTGGCAACGATCCGGCGGGCCATGAATAACGGCGCCGTTGACTTCCTGGTCAAGCCGATCGCGGCGGACGATCTGATCGCCACCGTCGACAAGGTTTTCAGGGACTGTGAAGAAAGGCGCAAGAGTTGGCGGACCGAGGCGCAACTGGCGGCAATCCGCAAGGAGATCGACATCGCCGTTGACATTCAGCGGCGCATCCTGCCGACGCGGTTCCCCGAGCGGGGCGATCTGGGCCTGTTCGCGCGGATGAAACCGGCCCAGGAGATGAGCGGGGATTTTTTCGATTACTTCGAGATCGGCGCCGACAAACTGGGCTTGGTTGTTGCCGATGTCTCGGGCAAGGGCATTCCGGCGGCGTTCTTCATGGCGGTGGCGCGCACCCTGATCAGGACGACGGCGATGACCGGGGCCGAACCCGGCGCCTGCCTGGAGCAGGCCAATGTCCTGCTTTGCCGTCACGACATTCCCGGCATGTTCGTGTCGGTATTTTACAGCATCCTCGACACCGCGACCTGGGAATTGGCTTACGCCAACGGCGGCCACCTGCCTCCCTACCTCATTCACGGCGACGAGGACAACGGCGGCGTCGAAACCCTCGCCGGCGCGGGGAAGGAACCGTCTTGGGAATCCAGGAGGATCTGATTTACCAACAGGATAGCATCGCCCTCGGAGCGGGCGACGCGCTTTTCTACTACACCGACGGGCTTACGGAAGCCTTCGACATCGACCGCAATCAATTTACCGACGAGCGTCTGATCGATTACCTGCTGACCAACCGGGACCGGTCGGCCCATGCCTTGGCGGAAAACGTCTTTGCCTTCGTTGATATGTTCACGGCGGGAGCCCCGCAGTCCGACGACATCACCAGCCTGGTCATCAAACGGTTTTGAAACGATCCTTCATCTCCGCGACCGTGACGGTGCCTCGGCGCCGGGATTTTCGATGCGCAAGGGCCGTGCCATGGGGGAAGCATGGAGGGCGGTAGACGGAAATTCAACATTCAAGACTTGACCCTAATCCAGCCTCCAAAGTCTCCCCGCCCGATAGCGAACTTGGGCTATTGTTGGCCGAGATCAAAAAGTCGGAGCGCAAAGGTTACAGCAAAGCCGATTCGATAAAGTTTTTCGATCAATTGCTTGAAAGTCTCGGCCTAGATTAGGCTATTTTTCTTTCTTAAATTTGTTTTTGTCTTGTTCGATTGTTTCGGCAAAGTCCTTATGATCCAGGGTTTCAATAATCTTCAAGACTGGGATGACGATGGCTATGCCCATGTTCACCTTC
The DNA here is from genome assembly GCA_013349695.1 of Rhodospirillaceae bacterium. GTDB lineage: Bacteria > Pseudomonadota > Alphaproteobacteria > Rhodospirillales > 2-02-FULL-58-16. The sequence goes on along the minus strand of DUZD01000081.1, from coordinate 5,967 downwards.
TCGTGTTGGAACAGATCTACCTCAAATGTGTCATCCTGCCGGATACGTGCGTCCCAATGTCCGTGCATTAGCCCAAGCCAGAAAATGGGCTCGGAACCGAGAGCGAGCTTACCCTTGCGAACTCCAGATAGATGCACGAAGACGGGCGATCCGCTTAAACCGCCAATAGATCGCGACTCAACCAGATAGGCGTCTATATTGCCAATTCCAGTTTCGATCTTTTCTTCTGGCATGGCAGCAATATTGCCGACCCGCACAATCGGAATGTTTCGCTCTTTGCCAAAGTGACTGCTAAACAAACCAGCCAAAAAAACCTCATCCCCAATGCCTATCGACTGGGCCTCTATAATTTCGTCTGTGGCGGCCATTTCGTCAGAGACAAATAGATAGTCGTATTCACCCTCTGAGGGTGCCCAGGCGATGGCTGCAACGTCAACAGAATCGTCATCGGGGTGGAATCGCCAACGCTCTGCGGCAACACCAATCCATCGAGAACCACCATCTTTCGTGTTCATACGAACATAAATTATCTTATCGACGCTTCGATTCACCCCCTTTTCAACGACATGCCGGGCGCTTACCAAATGCACGATGTGAAATGCCGTATGCGAAGCAGTTTCGGCCTGAGGGCGGCCCACAAAAAAAGCCGTCCCAATCAGCCGGACCCCCGTCTCGTCCTTGATTGCCAAGAACGCCACGCACTTTCGGATTTCTGGTGGTATCAGCATTAGGGCCTTCTCCCTTTCCGCAAGGAAATAGCGGGGTATCCCGCCTAGCCTATAGTGAGCGTATTCCTGAGAAAACAGGCCCATGCGGGAGCGTCAACAATATTATTAATTGCCGTCCTATTTCATAGGTTCGCAAAGTTGCCTTTTCAGCAGCAATTTGTTAATAATTCTCAAAATTATTGCCGCCGGATTGATACATTTCATTGCGAAATGGGTTTGTTATTACCGTGCGGTCCAACACGCCTATTGTTATTTTTTCCTTTCCCATTACCCTAAAAACGTCTGCTTTGCTCATCCCCTGTGACAACCCTAATAGCCGCTCCCGATTAGTGCCTCGAACATCTTCAGTTGTTGTGCAGCCAAGGAGCACGCCAACCATCGCCGCAGCCAAAATTACCTTTCGCATATCCCCCTCCCTTAAATTTCCCCGCTAGACTACAACCAAACCTCACCCCGGTTAAAGTGCCGGATTATGTGACCATAATGGACTCTTACCGGAACATGGGGTGTGGTCGGCGGCGGCGCGATTATCCGCCTCGGTGGCGTCCAGGCGGTCCTTCTCGTTGTTAGTTTCCGCAATAATCCCAGGTTCGGGTTTTGTGCGGAACTCCAGAATCAGGTTCTTGCACCAAACCACATCGGTGGGATCGTTTTCACTATCAACTTTATGCGAAATCCCAGAGTCAGGTTTCAGGCGGTTTCGACCTTATCCAGACCGTAAATGCCGTCGACGGAAAGGCCGTTGACACACCCAGGCGATACTCGTCAACAAGCCGGGCGTCATGAGCGTGCTGGCGTTTCGCGGGACGGAATTCAAGTTTAACCAGTGCGGGCCTCAAAGTTGGCAAAACAGCCCATTCCGCCCTGGATATCGAACCTGTTGTTACCGGCCATTTCACTCTCTCCCTTTCACGGTCTGCACCACGTTGAAGCCCTCGAGGTTGGGCGGCCCCAGATAGACGTTCCTGCCTTTTCCGGCGTGGGCGGGGGCCTTGCGGAAGGCCTCCGACTGGACCCAATCTTCCATGCTCTTCTCCGACGCCCAGACCATGTGCACGACGTACAGCGTGTGGTCGTCGAATTCAGGCCCGCGCAGCAGGTGGAACTCCACGAACCCGGGAACCCCGCGCAGGTTTGAATCTCGCCGAGCCCACCTGTCCTCGAATGCCTGCTCCTCCCCCTTGATGATCTTGAAGCGGTTCATGGCGAACCAACCTGCATTAACACTTTTCTCCTTGCCACTATCAGTACGCATATCTCCGCTACAACCCGTCGCCAAGAGCAAAAATAGAGATGAAGCTAGAACCGTTATAACTCGAGTCTTAGGCATGAATCCTCCCCCACCTGTATTCGCTTAGTTTCGGTGACAGCGACAATCTGCCATTGAGCGTCGCTTTGCCGCGTATTCGTTCCAACGATGACATTTTGCATCTTTGGTAAACCCTCCCTACCCCATTCCTCCATCATCATTTTGTATATGATTGAGCCTGAGGTGGCCAGGTACGGCGGTTCGTCAAGGTCTCCACGCGGACCATCGCCGCGCCCGTGCCGACGGCGCTTTTGTTCCTGGCCGTCATCGCGCCGGCCTTGGGCATGTATGCCGGCAAACTCGTTTTCTCGCGGGTAATGGATTACCTGCCCATGCACGCCTTTCGGCGGCGCCTGTCGCGTTACCAATGAAAGCGGTATATAAAGCAGTTCCGTTGTCTCGACCAGGATCCGGAACTTTGCCGATGTTACGGAAATGAACCCGAACCCAAGCCAATCCCTCGGCAATTCCGCCGCCGGCATCGCTTCCGGCCCGGTTGTCCTGGAGGGGGACTTCAGCATCGCCGAGGCCCTGGCGGCGGCATTTCACAATCTCGAAAAGGGCTATTTGCCGCGGGCCGACACCATCTTCCGGCAGATCTTGAGTTTCCAGCCGGACAATTTGCAGGCTCTTTTTTCCAGCGCCGAAATCGCCTCCCGGCTGGGCCGTGGAGACGCCGCCGCCCGGCTGGTCGACAAGATCATCTCCACCAACCCGGACGATCCCCTTTATCACGCTTATTTTGGCGGCGCGCTGCAAGCGTTGGGAATGGCCGAGGAAGCCATCTCCGCTTTCCGCCAGGCCTTGGAAATCGATCCCGACATCGCCGAGGTCCATTGCAATATGGGCAGTGCGTTGCGCTTTATTGGAAAAATAGAAGAAGCCCGCGCCGCTTTCGGCCGCGCCACCGAAATCAATCCGCGATTCGCCTTGGCGCACTCCAATGCCGGCGTGGCGCTGAAGGATATGGGAAAACTGGACGAAGCCGTTGCCGCCTACCGGCGGGCCATCGCCATCGAGCCAGGCATGGCCTTGGCTCACAGCAATCTCGGCGTGGCGCTGAAGGACCTGGATCGACTGGAAGAAGCCGTTGCTTCATATCGCCGCGCTGTTGAAATCAAACCCGATTTCGCCGACGCCCATTGCAATCTCGGCAATGCCCTGAAAGCGCTGGGCAAGTTCGATGAAGCGCTAGCCGCCTATCGCCACGCCATCGCGGTCAAGCCGGATTTCGCGCAACCCTACGCCAATACCGGCGCCGTATACATCCAGCGGGGCAATCCCCAGGCGGCGGTGGAGACTTGCGATTCCTTCCACAACGATCATCCCATGGACGCCGGCCTGCTCACATGCAAGGGCATCGCGCTGACCGAAATGGGGGACCGCGAAGGGGCCCGTTACCTGTTCGATTTCGACCGTTTCATCAGCGGCTACCGTTTCGGCCCGCCTGGGGAATTCGCCAACCTTGACGCCTTCCACGACGCCTTGACCCAACACATACTGTCGCATCCGACGCTGGCCCACGAACCTTCCAATTATATGACCGTCTCGGGCATGCACAGCCGTGAACTGTTGACGGAGCCGAAAGGGCCGGTCGCCCATGTCGAGGAAATGATAAAGGAAGCGGTGACAAGGTATGTGAACTCGCTGCCGGCGGATCCCGATCATCCCTTCGTGGCCGGCAAACCGGCGCTCGACAAGATCAATAGCTGGGCGGTGGTGATGAACCGGATGGGCCATCAACTTCCCCATATTCACCCGACCGGCTGGCTGACCGGTTGCTATTACGTCAAGATTCCGGACATCGTCGGGCAGTCCGGATCGCAGGCCGGCTGGATCGAATTCGGCGAATACGGGCCTGAGTTCGGTTTCTGCCAAGTGCGGCCGGAAGTGAAAGCATTCCTGCCCGAGGAAGGACTCATGTACATGTTTCCTTCCTATTTCTACCACCGCACCATCCCCTTCGACAGCGAACAGAAACGGATCTGCATCGCCTACGACGTCTTTTGACGGCGCCTTCAGAAAGGCAGGCCTTCCTCGCCTTCGCCGGGGCCGGAGGCGGCCGGAAGGGAGCGCTTGCCGGGGCCGGAGGCAAGCGGACGGGCGCGTTGTTTCTGCTGGCGGCGCTTCTTTTTGCCTTCAAGATTGGTATCCACGGCGTTGAGGGTAAATTCCGTCCGGACGGCGCCGGAGTCATCCCTTCTTTCCCTGATCAGCGCATTCAAGGAAACGCCGCCGGAAACCAACCAACTGTAACGGCATTCGCGGGTTCTTCTTACCGCCCGCCGCAGACAGCTACTGGTGGTGGGAATGCCGTAGTCCTTGCTGAGTGTCTGCCGATGATTTCGCTCTCGGTGAGCGATTTGTAGGCTTGGACGAACTGCATCCTGTAAGCTTTGCGGCCGCCGTCGGCGTCGAGGAACAAAGTCGTGAACGCGCCGCCTTTCTCCGAGACATAGGTTCCTTTTTTCTCGCCGTCCCCTCGATCCGTAAGGATCAGATTGGAATGCAGACGGCGTACCATTTCGGGTGTCATGCCCAGGCTCACGCCCTCGAGTTTAAACTTATCCTTCTTTACCTTCTGTTCGAAAAAGAGGCTGATCCATGGAACATCAGTGCCGTAGTTTGCCTTGTGGAATAAAAAACCAGCCAAGGCCAGAAAACCCAGAAGGCAAAGCAAAACGAGGCCGGCCGTGCTAAAGGGCCGATCTTCCTTTTTCGGCAAGCTCTGTCTTTTGTGCTTTGGTTTTACAGTCTTCATGGAGGAAAGCATTCATATCCCCGGTCTATGAGTATTGATTGTAACGGTAACATACGAGCGGATGCCTTGCTGTGATTCCTGTCACGCAAGCCTTGCCCGTGAAACTCCCCATGCATGATCGATGCATGTGGAGTAACCTACTGAAATCGGGCTTCCGCCGCGGCAAGTCCGGCACCAAGGAAACCGAGACGATCCTGGAATGGGCGCGCCATCAAGAACCAAGCTGTCCGCCGCCGATTTGCTTCGCCGGCTGGCCACCGTCAAGCTCTTGTCGCTTGACGTCGACGGGGTCTTGACGGACGGCGGTCTCTATTTCGCCGATGACGGCAGCCAGCTTCGCAGGTTCAACGTCAAGGACGGAGAGGGCATCAAGCGCCTGCTGAAGGCGGCGGTCGAAGTCGTCGTCATCTCCGCCAGCCAAGCCGAAGCCATTCTCAAAAGGGGAGAATCCCTGGGCCTTGAGCATGTCCGCATCGGCGTCGAGGACAAGCTGGCGGTGCTTTCAGCTTTGTGCTCGGAGCTGGCGATAGAATTGGCCGAGGTTGCCCATATGGGCGACGACTTCAACGATCTGCCGGTCCTGGAGGCCGTCGGCTTGCCGCTGAGCGTCGCCGACGCCATGCCGGAGGTGCGAGAACGCGCCCTCTACGTCACTGAAAGGGGTGGCGGCGAGGGCGCCGTGCGCGAAATCTGCGACCTTCTATTGGCGGCGCGGAAATAGGGAAAATCTCCCCAATTGTTTACGTGACTGAACAGATCACCCCTCGGGGGTGTCCTTGCCCAGCGAAAGATGCGTTCGGGATTGGTGGTAATAATCGAGGTACGAAACAAGGATCCGTCTCGGATGTTGTTCATTCAAGACGATCACGCGGTTCAGGCATTCGCGCCTCACGCTGCCGATAAGGCGTTCGACATACGGATTTTGCCACGGGCTTCGTGGCAGAACCCGTATGTCGAACGTGTGATCGGCTCAATCCGACGCGAGTGCCTCGACCACATTATCGTCATGAACGAGCAACATCTTCGTCGGATACTGGCCTCTTACCTCGACTATTACCACGGTTCCCGAAAGCACCTGTCGCTGGCCAAGGATACACCAGACGGGAGATCGGCCCTGCCGGTGGGTTCCGGGGAGGTCATTTCCTTTCCCGAGGTCGGTGGCCTTCATC
>DUZD01000080.1 GCA_013349695.1 Rhodospirillaceae bacterium | reverse complement strand
CCTAGTATTTCTCGCTAAAAAATTTTGAAATTTTGAAAACCTCCGCGCATAGGGGCCATCCAATAAGCACTACCCCGGCGATGGGAGGGACAGAAGGCTTCTTTGGGCCATTTTAAGGTGGCTCCTCGACGTTTCGAGTGGAATTCAATGCCTGCCTTCGGGAGATAACCGTCGCAATTCCACTTGCAGCGTCGAGGAACCCTTTTTTGACATGTTTTGGCCATAGCCTGCCTGCTTATGGGCTTTCGTCGCGTTGCCCAATTCGATGAAAAGCTGACAGAAGCGCTCTTGTCTTGGAGTTAAATCACGCATTTCACAACCCCGTTCTCGTGGTACCATAATACCATAATATTTCTTTTGCTCACATTCAGAATTTTTTTTCGGAACACCCCGTCAATGTGAGTGGGGCTACCAACCAGCCCCCCGGTGTTTGCCACGTTCGGCCCCCGGCCCTGTCGAGAATATGGGACCCGTTCGGGCGAAAAAAGGCCGCGAAACAACCCCTAATATGGTTGCTATGTGGTTGCTATCAAGAAACAAGGGGTCGGCCTGTTATGGCCAACCCCTTGATTTTATTGGTGGAGCCGTGGGGAATCGAACCCCAGACCTCTACAATGCCATTGTAGCGCTCTCCCAACTGAGCTACGGCCCCGCTGGCAATCTTGCTTCTCGCGAAGTACTCCCGGCGCGGTCACATGGTCACGCGAACGGGGTGGAAAGGTACCGAAGTTTAACGGCCGGAGGCAAGGGAAAAGCAGAGTTTAATCGGGCCCATGGATGGCTCATTTATTGTCTTCGACACCCTCGTCCACGTGTTCCAAGACTTCGGAAACATCGTCCTCGTCCTCGCCCAAGTCGGAGGTATCTTCAATCAGTTCAGGCTCGTCGCCCTTGCCGACTTCCTGCAAGCATGCTTCGTTTTTCTCGATCTCTTTCAGATCTGTTTCTTCGTTCAAGATTTCTTCTATGCCGTCTTCGCCGCCACCGTCGTCCTCGCCCTCCCCGGAAAATGTGCTCAGGGCTTTTACGATCTCGGCGGCGGCAACCGTTTTCACGGGCGCGGCGGCGGGCTTCGGTTTGCGGGCCGCCGGCTTGCTGGGACGCCGCGGTTTGAGGGGAGGGGCGGCGTCAAGCATGGTCCCGCATTTTGGGCAGACGGGAGGGGCGCGGTCGAGGTCGTAAAAGCGTGTGCCGCAATTTTGGCAAGTATGTTTTACTCCCAACCCCCTTTTAGCCATCCGCACTCCTCCGAGCTTCGTTTCGCTTGCCATCGCCAACGCCGGCAACCGTTGGCGAAAGGCCGTTGCGGCGGCGTCAAACGAAACATACCCTATCGCGGTCCGTTGATGTCGGCGAAACTTGCCGCCGGTTCGCTGGCGACAGGATACCGGCTCAAGTCTCGATAAGCCAATTGCCATGATCCTCCGGCTCTGTCAAAAATAAAAATGGGAAATGGGAAAATTTTTTTCGGGAAATGCCGGAGCGGCAAGTGAAGATGCCGCGAACTCAAGGAACCGTCCTTAAAAATCCCGCCAAAAGGTGATCGTATGTTCGAGAAATCCCGCCCGTGACGCCGATGATCTCCCGCCTCGCCGAGGCCATCGCCGGGGAAGTTTCCGTTGCCGGGGACAAGTCGATTTCGCACCGGGCCCTCATTCTTGGTGCCACGGCGGTCGGCGAAAGCCGCATCAGCGGCCTTCTGGAAGCCGAGGACGTGTCGCGGACGGCCGCCGCCCTCGGCGCCCTTGGCGTCATTGTCGAGCCCGGTAACGGCGGCGCATGGCGTGTCATCGGGCGCGGCGTCGGCGGCTTGGCCGAACCCGAGGGCGTCCTTGATATGGGCAACTCGGGTACAGGCGCCAGGCTGTTGATGGGTTTGGTCGCGGCTCACCCCTTCACCTCCATTTTCAGCGGCGACGCCTCTTTGAGAAAACGTCCCATGAACCGGGTCATGGAACCATTGCGGAAGATGGGGGCGGCCTTCGCTACCCGCGCCGGCGGCCTGTTGCCGGTGACGGTGACGGGGACCGAAAGTCCCCAGCCCATCGAATACGAGTTGCCCGTCGCCTCGGCCCAGGTGAAATCGGCGGTGCTGCTGGCCGGACTGAACGCGCCGGGCAGGACCACCATCGTAGAGCCCCGCGCCTCGCGCGATCACACGGAAAGGATACTGGCCCACTACGGCGCCGAAATCGTTGTCAAGGACTTGCCAGGCGGCGGCCGCGGGATCACGCTGACCGGCCAACCCGAAATTTCCGCCCAGGACGTGACGGTGCCGGGAGACTGCTCTTCCGCCGCCTTTCCGATTGTCGCGGCGCTGCTGGCGCCGGAATCCACCGTCACGCTGAGGGGCGTCGGCGTCAATCCGTTGCGTTCGGGGTTGCTGGACACTCTTGGCGAGATGGGAGCGGCGATCGGCATCGCCAACCGGCGCGATGAATCCGCTGAACCCGTTGCCGATTTGACGGTCGAATCAAGCCCGCTTCACGGTGTCGAGGTGCCGGCCGAGCGCGCCCCGGCGATGATCGACGAATATCCTATTCTGGCCGTCGCCGCGGCCTTTGCGCAAGGGACGACGCGGATGCTGGGCTTGAGCGAACTCCGGGTCAAGGAAAGCGACCGCCTGGCCGCCATGGCGAAGGGTTTGGAGGCATGCGGCGTCAAGGTCAAGGAAGACGCCGATTCACTGACCATCCACGGCTCGGGCCGCCCTCCCCGGGGCGGCGCCGAGATCACGGTGGACATGGACCATCGCGTCGCCATGGCCTTCCTGGTTCTGGGCATGGCGGCCAAGGAGCCCGTCGGCGTCGACGACGCCAGTTGCATCGGCACCAGCTTCCCGGGCTTCGCCGAAGCGATGAACGAACTGGGCGCCCGCATCGAGGCGGTTTGGTGATCATCGCCATCGACGGACCGGCGGCCGCCGGCAAGGGCACGCTGGCCCGGCGGCTGGCCGATCGTTTTCGGTTGGCGTTCCTCGACACCGGGCGGCTCTATCGCGCCGTCGGGGTTAAGCTGGCGCGCTCTGGACTTGATGTTTCCGACGTCGAAACCGCCGTTGCCCTGGCCAGCGAGGTCACGGCGGCCGATCTCGACGATCAAGAACTGAAGAGCGAGGCAGCGGCCAACGCCGCCTCCCGCGTCGCCGCCATGCCGGAGGTCCGGGCGGCGCTTGTCGACTTCCAGCGCGCCTTCGCGTCGAACCCGCCGGGCGGCGCCATGGGAGCGGTGCTCGATGGACGCGACATCGGCACCGTGATCTGCCCGGACGCCGATGTCAAACTGTTCGTCACCGCTCGAATCGAAGTGCGGGCGCGGCGGCGTGTTAAAGAGTTGCGGGAACGCGGACTCGAAGCTATATATGACCGCGTTCTGCACGAAATGAAGGAACGCGACGCCCGTGATTCGGAACGCCACGTGTCTCCACTGGTGCCGGCCGAAGACTCATTCGTGATAGATACCAGCGATTTGGACGTCACGGCGGCTTTGGTCGCCGCCGTGAAATACGTTTCCTCGCGGAAACTTTCCGGATAATCATTGACGCCGGTTCCCGGAACGAAAGGCAAGCCCGCCTCGCCTCGCGACGGCGGCGGAAGCGACCGGCAACAGACGGAAAAGACCACCGGAGACAACCGGTTGGCAAGCATAGAACAAGTATGAAATTAAGGATATCCCATTGATGGCTCCTGCACCCCTCCCCTCTGCTACAGAGGAAACAGTCCCTCCGAGCGACGAAAATTTCGCCGAACTTCTGGAAGAATCCCTTGCCGGCACCAACCTTTTTGAAGGCCGGGTCGTCAAGGGCACCGTCGTCAGCGTCGAAAGCGACATGGTGGTGATCGACGTCGGTCTGAAATCGGAAGGCCGGGTACCGACGAGGGAGTTCGCCACTCCCGGCCAGGACAGCGAGATCGAGGCAGGTGACAAGGTCGATGTCTTTGTCGAGCGTTACGAAGACAAGGACGGCCTGATCAGGCTCAGCCGGGAAAAGGCCCGGCGCGAGGAGGCTTGGACCGGTCTCGACAGGGCTTTCAAGAGCGCCGAACGGGTCAAGGGGGTGATTTACGGCCGCGTCAAGGGGGGGTTCATCGTCGATCTGGCCGGGGCGGTGGCTTTTCTGCCCGGCAGCCAAGTGGACATTCGCCCGGTTCACGATATCGAGCCTCTCATGAACACGCCACAGCCCTTCCAAATCCTGAAAATGGACCGGGCCCGCAACAACATCGTTGTTTCCAGGCGCGCCGTTCTAGAGGAAACCCGCGCCGAGGAACGTTCCGAACTCATCGCCAACCTCAAGGAGGGCCAGGTTCTGGAAGGCGTGGTCAAAAACATCACCGTTTACGGCGCTTTCGTCGACCTCGGCGGCATCGACGGCCTCCTCCACGTCACCGACATCGCTTGGCGGCGCGTCAACCATCCTTCGGATGCCTTGCAGGTCGGCGAGACCGTCAAGGTGCAGGTTATCCGCTTCAACCGCGAAACCCAGCGCATCTCGCTGGGCATGAAGCAACTCGAGGAGGACCCTTGGCAGGGGATCGGCGACAAGTTCCCGATCGGCGCCAAGTTTACCGGCCGGGTCACCAACATCACCGATTATGGCGCTTTTGTCGAATTGGAACCGGGAGTCGAAGGCTTGGTTCACGTTTCCGAGATGAGTTGGACGAAAAAGAATATCCATCCTGGAAAGATCGTCTCGACGAGCCAGGAGATCGAAGTCTTGGTACTCAACACCGATGCCGAGAAGCGCCGCATCAGCCTTGGCCTGAAGCAATGCCTCACCAATCCGTGGGAGGCTTTCGCCGAAAACTACAAGGTCGGCTCGGAAATCGTTGGCGAGGTCAAAAACATTACCGAATTCGGCCTGTTTATCGGACTTTCCGGCGATATCGACGGCATGGCCCATGTCTCCGACCTGTCATGGGCGAAGTCGGGGGAAGAGGCGTTGGCCGAGCATAAGAAGGGCGATCAAGTCAAGGCCAGGATCCTCGATATCGATATCGAAAAAGAACGTATCAGTCTCGGCATCAAACAGCTTTCGGAAGATCCGTTCGATGTCGCCTTGGCCACTCTTAAAAAGGGTTCCATCGTCACTTGCACCGTTTCGGCCGTGGTCGATGGCGGCATCGAGGTGCTTATCGGTGACGGCATTCCCGGTTTCGTCCGCAAGGCGGACTTGTCGCGCGACCGTTCGGAACAAAGGCCCGACCGTTTTGCCGCCGGCGAAAAAGCCGACGCCAAAATCACTCAGATCGATCGTAGCGGGCGGCGGCTGATACTTTCCATCAAAGCCCGCGAGATCGCCGAAGAGAAAAAGGCGATGCAGGAGTATGGCTCTTCCGATTCCGGCGCCAGCTTGGGGGACATCCTCGGTGCCGCCATCAAAGAGAAAAAAGAAGCCACACAGAAAGAAGAGCAAACCGAGGCAAAGACAAGCAAGAAAAAGGCAAAGGCCGAAATAAAGCCCGAGAAAACGGCCGACGGGGAGGAAAAACCAAAATCCAAAACCAAGACCTCCGGCAAGACCAAAGCCAAGGCGGAGCCCAAGGTTAAAACGAAGACCGAAGACGAAGCCGAGCCCGAGGCCGAGACGGAACCCGGGACCGAAGCCGAGGAGGAGCCCAAGGCCAAGGCTATAACCAAGACCAAAACGAAGACCGAGGCCGAAGCCGAGCCCGAGGCCGAGAGGAAACCCGAGGCCGAAGCCAAGGAGGAGCCCAAATCCGGGGATACAGCCTAATTTTCGGATCTTTCCGCCGGCTTTGGGTGTTTCGGCTGCCGGCGGCTTTTGACGCAAGGACGGTTTACCGTCGTTGCATGCGGAGATGTCATGTCGCTGGACGCTGACCGGATCATCGATAGACGCCGCCTCAAACGGCATTTGATATTCTGGCGCATCGCCACGGTTGTTTCGCTGATCGTGGTGGGGGTGGTAGCCCTGGAACGGATGGGAAAGCTGAGGCAGGAAGTTCATGTCGCCCGTCTTTCCGTCGAGGGCATAATCCTTGATGACCCCTGGCGCGATAAAGCCTTGGAGCAAGTGCGCGACAACGACAAAGCCAAGGCCTTGATTGTCCGCATCGACAGCCCTGGCGGCACGGTCGTCGGCGGCGAGGCGCTCTTTCACGGCTTGCGTGCCATGGCCGCGAAGAAGCCGGTGGTCGCGGTGATGAGCGGAACCGCCACTTCGGCTGGCTATATGGCCGCGCTCGGCGCCGAATACATCGTCGCCAGGGAAGCGACGATCACCGGCTCGATCGGCGTCATCATGCAGACCGCCGATATGACGCAGCTCTTGGAAAAACTGGGGATCAAGCCGGAATCCATCAAAAGCGGGGAGCTGAAAGCTCAACCCAACCCTTTGGAACCGTTCACGCCGGCGGCCCGCGAGGCGGTCAAGGTCGTGGTCCTGGATCTTTTCGAAATGTTCGTGGGTATGGTGGAAAAACGCCGGAAAATACCGCGTGAACAAGTACTTAAATTGGCTGACGGGCGTGTTTTCACGGGCCGTCAAGCCGAGAAAAACGGCCTTGTCGACACCATTGGCGGCGAGCGAAAGGCTCGTGAATGGCTGCGGGATAGCTTTGACATCTCTACCAAGTTGCCGGTTAAGGACGTGGAAATTCAACGTGATGACGAGCCCTGGCGCGATATTCTCACGGGCATGGTTGGAAAAACACTGTTTTCCGAACGACTTAGACTTGACGGCCTGATCTCCCTTTGGCACCCTGAGTTACGCTAGCGCGAACCGAGACAGCCACACCTTGGGGAGGCCTTCTTAAAGAGGGGGATTGCGAAGATGACCAAATCGGAATTGATTGCGCGCCTTGCCGAAGTCAATCCACATCTCTATCAAAGAGATGTGGAACGCATTGTCACTACCGTGTTCGAGGAAATCACCGCTGCCCTGGTCAATGGCGACAGGGTGGAGCTTCGCGGCTTCGGCGCTTTTTCGATTAAGGAACGCGCCGCCCGGATGGGACGCAACCCAAGGACCGGGGAAGCGGTGCGGGTGGATTCCAAATTAATTCCTTACTTCAAAACCGGCAAACTACTCCGCGAGAAACTCAACAGTTAGGACATGAACATAGGGCGGTAGGGAAAGTCGGCGTCCCGGCGCCGATATCCCGCCACCGTAGGCGAAAAGGACGGACCGCTATGGCTAAGCTGATCTCCTCGATAATCATGGTGCCCATCGCCATCGTGGTTATCTGGTTCTCTCTCTCCAACCGCGCGACGATGGAGGTGGATTTGGCGCCGTTGATGTTCACCGTGACGCCGCCTGTTTTCCTGGTCGTGCTGGTCAGCTTTGTCGCCGGCTTCCTCACCGCTAGCTTGGTGGCATTGATGTCGGGAGGGAAAAGACGTAAGCGCGCTCGCCAGCGGGCCTCGCGGGCGCGGGCGGCGGAACGGAAAGCCGAACAACTGGACGACAAGGTGTCCAGTCTGGAAGCCACCCTGGCGGAACGGGACAATGCCCGGCCTGCTCTCGCTCCGCCGACGCGGCCTAGTTAATACAGAGAGAGAAAATAGTCGGTAAGAGCTGGTTTTTACGCGGTTGCCGGCTTGCCGGCAAACGGATCGGCTATCCGCTTCTGAAAATCCTCGGCGGCGGCACCAGGGTTGGGTGCCGTTCCAGTTGGCCGACCAACCACGATGTAGTCGGCTCCGCCGAGAAACGTCATCCGGCTGATTTTTGACAGGCCGGATGCCGGGCACGACAATCAAAAAATTATCCACACCCCTCTAATTACTAAATCTATTGTATTTTAGGTCGGTATATAACCATATATGCCAGCCTATACCAACCAAGGTCGGGGTTGGATTCTTTGGTCTTGGCGATTCGGGGATTTGGTGGGATAACCGTTGAGTAAGAATAGGGGGACATAGGTCGAGTTAGGCGACGATCTTGACGCCTCTCCGCGAGCTTTGTGTGTGGCTCTTAACGGCGCTAAAAAGTCTGTCCTAATTCGCAATGCCTTAAGTCAATAGGTTCAACTCGAATTAAAGTCGAATGACGGCGTTCGAAAGCGTTACGAGGATATACGTAAACATGGGCGCCGGGCATCGTCGGCGAACCTGACGGCAATCGAATGACGATGTCAAAAATTTGAATGGGGCGAAGCCATGACAAGTAGCGCGGCAGCGGTGGGCGATTCCCATGAAACGGGAATGCGGCTGTCGAAAAAGCCCATTCCACCGCACGAACGTTTGATCTTCGCCCTCGACGTTTCGAGTGTGGATGAAGCCAGGAAGCTAGTTGAGAAGCTCGGCGACAGCGTAAATTTCTATAAACTAGGCTTGGAACTCTTCATGGCCGATGGCTATCTCGAAATGCTTCGTTGGCTTAATGACAGAGGGAAAAAAACTCTAGTCGATCTGAAATTCTTTGACGTCCCGAACACCATTAAGTCGGCTATTCGTCAGTTGAGTAGCCATCGTCCGACGTTTGCAACTGTGCATGGCAATGAGGAGATGTTGCGCGCGGCTTGCGAGGCGAAAAATGGGGTCAAGATATTAGCTGTCACCGTTTTGACCAGCTTTGACAACGCCGACCTGAAAGACCTTGGTTATCCGCGGGAAGTTGATGTTAAAAAGCTTGTGTTGTCACGAGCGAGACGAGCGTTGGACGTTGGATGCGATGGGGTGATTTCGTCCGGTCGAGAGGCCGAGGAATTACGCGACAGACTGGGAGACAATTTCTTGATTGTGGTGCCGGGCATCAGACCATTTGAGAATATCGAAATCGAAGAAGACGATCAAAAACGGATAGTGAATGTAGAAGAAGCGTTCTTGAGGGGGGCAGACTATATCGTCGTTGGAAGGCCAATCAGGACGGCGGTCGACCCTCGAAAGGCGGCACGGGATATTCAGGATCGAATTTCCGATCTGTTCGAATCGTAAACTACCGCGTAATTTCTCAAAGCTGGTACCGCCCCGGCCCTTGTTCCGGCCGGACAGCGCCCCTTTGCGCCACATTCCCACGGCACAACAAAAACGACAGCCTCTCTCATCAAAATCGGATGGTAGACCCCATGGCTTGGGTAATACGTCACGTAGCCCTCGGGGCTCTAACTACGTAGATCAACCCCAAAATTGGTAAAACAATCCCCATCGGCAGCAATGCGACTAATAAAAAAAACAATAACAAGTTATAACATCCCAATAAAACCCCGCGAAAATCAGTCAACGAATGGAAGTCTGAACCGGAGGAGTAAAAATCAAGGAAGGCGTCTAAAGGAAGTGGGTAAGGTGGTTCGGAATGAGGTATACTGGGGTTTGTGTTCAAGTACCATCTCCCTCCGCTGTCCCGAAAGCAGTCCCCAATTTTGACCTCTAGCGGACCGAACGCACCCCGATGGTTCGATACGGGTAGTTCCGAGTAATCTGGAAATGCCGAACCAGACGCAATCACGCAACCAACAACAATCAAGGCCGCCGAGGTTACCGCGCATAACGGCAACCTCGTCCAATATCGGTACATTTTGACCTCCCTCCATAATATGGCGCCGCCGCGCCGTTGGATCGGCCTTGTGCTCTTATGGATGCGCCGAATACATTGTTAGACGTAGACAGCGGCTCGGCCTATCAACCGAGATTCCCTGGATGGCTCGTCCCAGTTGCCGAAGATAAGCGATCATGCCCTCCCAGACCTCGGAAAATGCCGTACCTGGCCGTCGAGGGCTTGTTCCCCCCCCTCCGACCGCTCCAAAGCGCGGACGCATTTCCCAACAGAGCAATGTGCAATCCGTGGCGGGAGAACACAGCCTCTTGGTCGCAAGGGTCCGAGAACATTGCGAGCGTGCCGCGCAAACCCGCATCCGCCCCCACCCTCGGGTCGTTTGTCCCGCTCCTCGTCAGCTCGCTGCTGTCGGCGGCGGCCCAAAGCCGCCTCCACCGAACCGGCCGCCGGGGTCGGGCTTTCCGCCAATCCCCCTGGCGCGGCGCCGCCTCTACCGAGAGTGAGCCTTATGACCTGCCCCGGCCCGACAACGCATAGGACGCCTTCTTGCCTTTCGGGTCAAGCGGCACTCCGATGCGGAACCTCCAAAGGTTCGTAACGCGGCAATAAGCAGACCCTCGGTTTAAGAGTACACACCTTTAAGTGTTCCGCCTCATCTATAAGGTACCCATGAAGGGTGTTTTTGTCACCGGCACCGACACCGGGGTGGCAAATAAGGGGTCTAGTGAGCTGGTCCCACATTGTTGGACAGTTTGGCAGCGCAGTTAAGGTGTATTCCGGTGTCTGATCAAGCTGCCAAAATTCTGTTTATCACATCCTGTTGCGGTTGTTGAGCC
>DUZD01000079.1 GCA_013349695.1 Rhodospirillaceae bacterium | reverse complement strand
AACGGGAGGAATTGGAAGCCTACAAAGCGATCTCCGGGGAGGTGGTGAATGCGATCGAAAACCAAAATACCGGAATGGAGGACATCGCCAACAAGCTCTCCGTGGTTATCAAGAGCGACCGGGAGAAATTGGACAGGATCGATCCCAAGGACGTCAACCAGCTCAGCGCTCTCATCGGCCTGATCAACATGGTGCTGGCCGACATCAGCGTTTCCGCCACCCAGTTGCTGGTCCAGCTGATGGAAGAGGGACGACGCGACAAGAGGGAAATCAAGGAATTCGTCAGCGGGTTGGTCGAAGCTTATTCGACGGGCGACAAGAACGTCTTCTTCCGCGCCCTGAAACAGCAGTTAGCCGACAATCCGACCCGTGTCAAGGCCTTGCAATCGCTGTCCGGAAGCTCCCCAGAGGTTCGTCGCGATATCGCCAGGATCTTAAAAGAAATGCGGGAAATCATCACCCTCGTCAACCGCTGCGACAAAGACAATCTCATCAGGATCGTCTTCGAGGGCGGCGATGTATGGGCGCTTCACGAAGTGTTGAAACCGCATTTCAAAATGGACGGAACAGCCGCCAAGACCTGACCCCCCATCCCCACCGCCACGAAGGCCCCGCGGGCCTGTTTCAAGAGCTGGGGCCGGGTGCCATATGTCATTTGCGGCGGCATTGTGCTATCATCCCCTTACAACGACCCCACATGAGAAGACCATGTGGGTAAACCCTTGCGGTAGAAATCCGTACGGGTATGGACTGCTTGAAAGGGAGAAGCCGCGAGGCAGGCCATGACCATTCTGACGCCCGTCAAAGCGCGGGACTGGGCGATATTTGCCCTGCAAGCGCAACTGCTACAGTTCAACGCGCTGAACGTTGCCCAAAAACAGGGCGGACTCAACGCGGACTTTCAGCAGAAGGTCAATTCGATCAACCTGGATGCCGACAAATGGCTGGACATCCAGGAGGATATCAAGGACGCCGTCGTTTTCCTCGACAAAGTGGTCAGAAGGCTGGAGACGATCCGCGGTCATCTCGACGACATGCTGAGCACCGCCTTCAAAGCCCGCAACGGAGATACCCACAGCGCCTGGACCTATCCCATAAAGTTCGACGTGTCATTCCGCGGGCTAATCGCAACGGCCGAAGACCAGGGCGGAAACCCAAACTTGTTGGGAAGCGCCCAACATCGGAGTTTCACATATAAATCCAACGATATCGGCGAAACCGAAACGGTTTCCCGCAGCTTTTTGGGGAGCGATTACTACATCACCGATTCCACCGGTAAAATATGGACGCGGGACCGAAGCTCCTTTTTGTTGCGGCAAAGAGACGCCACCACCGGCGCCAAGACGGGGGAGTTCGCCGCCCTCACCGGCGGCTTGAGACTCGACAGTCTGTCCGGAAGCGCCATCACCTTCACCACGGCGCCCGATACCACCGACTCCACGACCTACACCGGCACCCTCTCCACAAGCGGTCTCGATGTTCTCGACGCCTGGCTTTACGGAGACTTGGAATCGTCCGCCGATCGGCAGCGCGCCGAAGACGACCTTCATTCCGCCAAAAACACCGTCGACCTCCACTTGGCCCGGCTCAGGGGCGCTCTCGCCACCGTCCGGTTCTACGAAAGCCAGAGCAACGTCAAGCTCAGTGCCTTTTCCGATTTGATCGACGACAAAACGACGGCTCATCTGCTCGAATTGCAGTGAAGTCAAGAACGGCAATGCCCAGCGGAACTCGCTCAACACCTTTATCATCAATGCGCATCGGGCGAACAGCGCCTTATATAAGAAAATGTTTTCGGGAACCCCGGCGGATGCCTTATCCCAGATTCGCATCAACCTGCTTGTCTGATATGGGTTGGACAGGCGTTTTCATCCTTTTGAAAATTGCTGGACATTTATGGAAGCAAGGGGTTTTCGGTTGCGCGCCGGCAAGGAATCCGGTTAGAAGTTCCGCAAGCGAAATGAATTTTTCGGCAAAATGGAGTTTGATTTCAACGAACTTCAGGCATTGGATTTTTGGCGGCGCGTCGTTGTCGCCACCGTTCGCCGCGACGCTCCCGATTTGACGGCGCGGCAGATGGGGCTGCTTCTCACCGTCTATATGGCCCCGCCACCGCATACCGTGCGCGGCTTGGCGGAAATCCTCAATATCTCCAAGCCGGCCGTCACGCGAGCCGTGGATCGGTTGAGCGAACTGCAAATGCTCCGCCGCAAGGCCGACGAGACCGACCGCCGTAGCGTCCTCATCCAACGCACCGTCCGGGGATCGGTTTTTTTACGGGAAATAGGCGAAATCATCGCCGCCGCCGGTTTGCAAGAAGGCTGAAACAATCCCCCCTAAACCCGCCGGCGCATTTTCTTCTTCTTTTTCTTTCTCTTCGTCCCCCAGCCGGCGCCGGCCGCCGCCCGCGGCGCGGCGCCGGCCTTGTCGAGGCCGAGATCGACCGCTTCGAGGCGGCGGATTTCGTCGCGCAATCTCGCCGCTTCCTCGAACTCGAGCTCGGCGGCGGCCTCGCGCATGCGCTTCTCCAGCACCGCTAGATGGGCCCGGAGGTTGTGGCCGATAAGGTGCGCATCGCCGGAAACGCCGGTATCGACGGTGACGTAATCATGCTCGTAAACAGACTGGAGAACGTCGGAGATGCCCTTGCGCACGGATTCCGGGGTGATGGCGTTGGCGGCGTTGTACTCCTGCTGCTTGTCGCGCCGCCGGTTGGTCTCGGCGAGGGCGTAGCGCATGGATTCGGTCATCTTGTCGGCATAGAGGATCACCCGGCCGTCGATGTTGCGCGCCGCCCGGCCGATGGTCTGGATCAGCGAGGTCCTGGAGCGCAAAAAGCCCTCCTTGTCGGCGTCGAGGATGGCGACCAGGGCGCATTCCGGGATGTCGAGCCCTTCGCGCAGGAGGTTGATGCCGACGAGGACGTCGAAAGCGCCGAGGCGCAAGTCGCGGATGATCTCGACGCGCTCCAGGGTGTCGATGCCGGAATGCATGTAGCGCACCCTGACGCCATGTTCGTGCAGGTATTCGGTCAAGTCCTCGGCCATGCGCTTGGTCAGCGTCGTGACCAGGGCCCGCTGGCCGGCGGCGGCGATGTCCCCGACCTCGGCCAAAAGGTCGTCGACCTGGGTTGCCACCGCCCGGACGACGCAAAGAGGATCGATGAGCCCGGTCGGACGCACCAATTGCTCGACGAAAACGCCGCCGGTCCGCTCCAGTTCCCAAGGTCCCGGCGTCGCCGAGACGAAAATGGTCGGCGGGCGCATGGCCTCCCATTCCTCGAACTTCAAGGGCCGGTTGTCGATGCAACTGGGCAGGCGGAAACCGAATTCGGCGAGCGTGCTCTTGCGGTTGAAGTCGCCGCGGTACATGCCGCCCAACTGCGGCAAGGCGACGTGGCTTTCGTCGACGACCAAAAGCGCGTTGTCGGGCAAGTAATCGAACAAGGTCGGCGGCGGCTCGCCCGCCTTGCGGCCGGTGAGATAGCGCGAGTAGTTCTCGATGCCGCTGCAAAAGCCCGTGGTCTCCATCATCTCCAGATCGAAGGTGGTGCGTTCCTCGAGACGCTGCGCCTCGAGGAGCCTGCCTTGGGCGTTCAGTTCACCGAGCCGATCTTTCAACTCGGCCCTGATCTTGGGAATCGCCTGCAAGAGCGTCGGACGCGGGGTGACGTAATGGCTGGAAGGGTAGACGACGACCTCGTCAAGGTTCATCCCCTTCTCGCCGGTCAGGGGATCGATCTCCCAGATGGCTTCCAATTGGTCGCCGAACAAGGATAAACGCCAAGCCCGGTCTTCGTAATGAGAGGGGAATATCTCGATGACGTCGCCACGCACCCGAAACGCGCCGCGGTGGAAGTCGGTATCGTTGCGCCGGTATTGGAGTTCGACGAATCGCTTGAGCAGGTCGCTCCTTTCGACCCGCGTCCCCGTCTTCAACTTCGCCACCATCCGGGCGTAGGTCTCGACGGCGCCGATGCCGTAGATGCAGGATACCGAAGCGACGATGATGACGTCGCGATATTCCAGCAGCGCCCGCGTCGCGGCGTGGCGCATGCGATCGATCTGTTCGTTGATGGAAGCGTCTTTTTCGATATAGACGTCGGTCTTGGGGACGTAAGCCTCCGGCTGGTAATAATCGTAATAGGAAACGAAATATTCCACCGCGTTGTCCGGGAAAAAGGCCTTCATCTCGCCGTAAAGCTGGGCCGCCAGGGTCTTGTTGGGAGCCAGCACCAGGGTCGGGAGCTGCAACCGTTCGACGACATGGGCGATGGTGAAGGTTTTTCCCGAGCCGGTGACGCCCAACAGAACCTGATCGCGCGCCCCTTCCGCAAGGCCTCGGCAGAGCCCGTCGATGGCTTGCGGCTGGTCGCCGGCCGGACGGAAATCACTGACCAGCTTGAACGGCTTGCCGCCGACCGCCGGCGGCCGCTTTTCGGGGATGAAGATCGCCTGGTTGGTCATCTCACATTCACGGGCAACGTCCCGATGCGAGTTTTAACGGCGGCCGAAAGGGATTGCCAGCCTGCCGTCGTCGATGCTACGCAATCGCAATTATTGCAAGGAATATTTTCCGTGTCCAGAAGAATTTATTCTTTTTTGAAAAAATAGTGTATTCACATCAACGTATTGAAACATATAAGTTATATACTTGACAAATTTGATTATGTATATATTATGAACCGTTATTAATGACCGACCCAGGGCATCATCGAAGCGCTGAAATTTTACATCCAAAAGCGCTGTTCCGGGTTCGCGGGAGAGGCTCTCCACCCCCCAGAGCTTCTCCCGCTTTTTCTTTCCCTTTTCGCCAGCGGGAGATGACATCGGCCATGCCGTTTTTCACTCCCAAGCCGGTGGCAACCGATTACCGCAAGGAATTCGATCTCGATTTGCCCCGGCTGCTAGCGAAATCGGCTTTCACCTTTCACCGTTGACCATTGGCAAACCGCTCCCGCCGCCGCCCTCGCCGCCCGCCGGGGGTGTGCTAGCGTTCCCGCTCTACTCTAGCCCTTCCCCGCCATCGCTGATGGGAACGCCGGCAATCGCTGGGCGACGCTGCCCGATACGCCGACCCCACGCCACGGACTTGATTCCGTTTCCATCGATGGCCGGTGGTACATCATCGGCGGCGGGACGGGCGCTGGCGCCCGCACCCTTTCCACCCTTGCCAATGTCATCGAAATTTACACGCCGCGAAACCGATAAGGGCTTGCGAGAGGCCCATCCCGGCGGCCGAAAGGGACGATGAACTCTTTAAATGCCGGCGATATGGATGACAAGGCCGTCGTCTGCGGTTTTCATCGAATCTCTTACAAAAGATAAAGAATAGGAATTTAAATTCGTATGGTGTCCCCCGACTGCGGAATCAGGGTTTGTCCGGCCCCTCCGCCGCTTCCCGCAACTTGGCCTTGAGGTTCTCCGGCAGCACTTGGATCGCCAGGCATTCCTGTTCCAACAAGGCCCCGGCGAGGTGAGGATCGTCGAAAGGTTCTGTTCTTCTCGCCCTGCGGGCTATTCCCACGGCGGTGTATTTGTTGTCATCGCAGGCGATGCCGGTCAGGATGCCGAGGCGCAATTCGAAAGGCCAATAGGCGTCCTCATCCAGCGGCGGCCATTGCTTTAGCTGGTCCGCGAGTTCCGGGACGCTCGGATCGTAAATGGCGCCTTCGGCGCTCTTGGGCCGGATATCGGTTTCGCTTTTCATGGCTTTGTAGATATTTTCCAGAGCGTTCTTGCGCATCTCTCCGGCAGGAACCGCCGCGGCGATTTCGTCTTTCAGTTTCGTCCATTCATCGGGCGTGAATTTCTTGAAATCGATACCCCATAGATAGGCGGCGCGGAGATCCACGTCGACCAATCGGGCTCCACCCAGGGAGGCCCCCCAAAAAAGCGCGCCCTGGAGTTCGGCCACACTCAAATCCGCGCCCTGGAGCTTGGCCCTGATCAAATCCGCGCCCTGGAGTTTGGCCCAGCGCAAATCCGCGCCCTGGAGTTTGGCCTCGCTCAAATCCGCGCCCTGGAGTTCGGCCCCGCGCAAATCCGCGCCCTGGAGTTCGGCCCAGCGCAAAATCGCGTCCTGGAGTTCGGCCCCGCGCAAATCCGCGCCCCGGAGCTTGGCCTGGCGCAAATCCGCGCCCTGGAGTTTGGCCTTGCTCAAATCCGCGCCCTGGAGTTCGGCCCCGCTCAAATCCGCGCCCTGGAGTTTGGCCCCGATCAAATTCGCACCCTGGAGGTTGGCCCCGCGCAAATTCGCGCTCTGGAGTTCGGCGCCGATCAAATTCGCGCCCTGGAGGTTGGCCTCGTTGAGGTTGGCCTCGCTGAGGTTGGCCCCTCTGAGGTTGGCGTCTTTAAGCTCCACGCCGACCAAATACGCCTTGGGTATAGAGATACCGGCAAGCGGTTTTTGTTCCCTGTTCAAGAATTCCAACGCCGGGATTTTGCCGCTGTTGCCAGGTCGAGGGTCAGTAGCCAGGTTCCACATCCTGGCAAGACGCTCCTCGGCGCGAGCGGCGCGTTCCTCCGTTCGTACACCGTGGTCAATGAAAAATGCCACCAGGGCAAAAATGACGGCGATAAATTCGATGACGCGTGCTCCGCGGAATACCCATATCTCGCGCTCCGGCGTCAATATATGGTCCCACATGCCTCACTACTCCCCGTTGTCGCGTCCACCCTACCACAGTTGGTGGTGGGGATGCCCGACACGCCCGTCTGTCGGGACTTCCGCAAGGCTATCGAGGAGAGTCCCTGTCGTGGCACGACGCGCCGAGCGTTTTCGAGTCCTGAAACGAGCCCCTACCGCCCATGCCCCGGCGCATCGCAGTCGGGGGACACCATACGCATTGAATTCCTACTTTTTCTTTTGTAAGGGATTTGATGAAAACCACGGGTGCAAGGCATTTCATCAATTCTTCTCCGTGGAAATTCGGTGACAGCATACTAATTTTCGTCTTTCCGTTTGTTTGAATGGCAAGGTTTGGGAAATTAGTATGCTGTCACCGAATTGTGTGCTCGTTTCAAGCTCCTCGGCGTCAACTTGAAGGGGCCTAGCGTTCCCGCTCTAGCCCTTCCCCGCCATCGCTGATGGGAACACCGGCAAGGCATTTGGAGACGCGGATGGAAAGCGCCGATTTGACATGGCTGACGTTGGGAGCGGCGGTGAGCTGAGTGGTCAGGAACTGCTGATAGGCGTCCCAGTCCTCGGCAACCACTTTCAAAAGAAAATCGGTCTCGCCCGCCAGCATGTGGCATTCGCGGACCTCGGGCCATTGCCGGACTCTTTCCTCAAAAGCCTCCAGATCCGGCTCGGCCTGAGAATCGAGGCCGACCTGGGCGAACACGGTAACGTTGAAGCCCAGGGCCTTGGCTTGCAGATCGGCGTGATAGCCGCGAATGTACCCGGCCTCTTCCAGCGCCCGCACGCGCCGAAGACACGGCGGCGCGGAAATGCCGGCGCGACGGGCCAGTTTCACGTTGGTGATGCGGCCGTCAGCCTGTAGATCGTGGAGGATCCGGCGGTCGATGCTGTCGAGCTTGACCTTTTGCATGCAATGATCCTCTAGCCCGTGGTCCGCGCAATTATATTACGATGGCGGCGCCGTCATGCCAAGGCCAGATCATATCCACATTATATCCACATCATACCCGCTTCACACTTCATATGATGTCGGCGGGTGATGGCGGCGGAAGCCGCCGCTTGCGCCACACCCGCCGGGTTCGTATCTTACCGGTTCCGGCTTATGGGGAATCACCAAGACTGTTACCAGACCATTGACGGAACCGGGAACCGCCGCCGCCATGCCGACCTGTCACCATAGCAAGACCCTGATTGTAGGTTCGGGTCCGGCCGGATATACCGCCGCCATTTACGCCGCCCGCGCCAACCTCAAGCCCGTATTGGTCAAGGGACTGCAGCCGGGTGGCCAGCTGACCATCACCACCGAGGTTGAGAATTATCCCGGCTATGCCGAGCCGGTGCAAGGGCCGTGGATGATGGAACAAATGGGCTCGCAGGCGGCGAACGTCGGCGCCGCCATGTTCGACGACATCATCGTCGAGGCGGACCTTGGCCAACGTCCGTTCACGTTGAAAGGGGATTCCGGCGATATCTACACGGGCGACACCCTGATCATCTGCACCGGCGCCAGCGCCCGTTGGTTGGGTCTCGAAAGCGAGGAGAAGTTCAAGGGTTTTGGCGTTTCCGCTTGCGCCACCTGCGACGGTTTCTTTTTTCGCGGCAAGGAGGTGGCCGTCATCGGCGGCGGCAATACGGCGGTGGAAGAGGCGGTTTACCTCACCAACCACGCTACCAAGGTGACGGTGATTCACCGCCGCGACGAGCTCAGGGCCGATAAAATTCTCCAGGATCGCTTGTTTCGCAACGACAGGATCGAGGTGATGTGGGACAATGTCGCCGAAGAAATCCTGGGCTCCGACAATCCACCCGGCGTCACCGGGCTGAAGGTCAAGAACGTGAAATCGGGCGCGGCGGGCGAGCTTGCCGTCGATGGCGTTTTTATCGCCATCGGCCACACCCCCAATACGGACCTGTTCAAAGGGCAGTTGGACATGGATGGGGACGGCTACATCATCACCCTGCCGGACAGCACCGCCACCTCCGTTCCCGGCGTCTTCGCCGCCGGCGATGTTCAGGACAAGGTCTACCGGCAAGCGGTCACCGCCGCCGGCACGGGTTGCATGGGCGCCTTGCAAGCGGAACGTTTTCTGGGCGAACGGGATACGGCCGCCGGGGCCGCCGCCTGATCCGGCCGGAGAGGGTGGGGAAGGTCATGGATTGGGACAAGCTTCGTGTTTTTCAGGTGGTCGCCGAGGCGGGCAGTTTCACCCATGCCGGCGAGACGCTCAATCTCAGCCAATCGGCGGTCAGCCGGCAGGTTGGCGGGCTGGAGGAAAGTCTCAAGGTGCCCCTCTTTCACCGCCACGCCCGCGGCTTGATTCTCACCGAACAGGGGGAGGTTCTCTACCGTGCGGCACAGGAAGTTTTCAACAAGTTGACCATGGCCGAGGCGCGGCTCAGGGATAGCCGGGAACGTCCGCAAGGCCCCTTGAAGATCACCACGACGGTTGGTTTTGGCTCGGTCTGGCTGACATCGCGCATTATAGAGTTCCTCAACCTCTATCCCGACATCGACGTTTCACTGGTGTTGGCCGACAACGAATTGAACCTGTCCATGCGCGAAGCCGACGTGGCCATCCGTATGAATCCGCCGCGCCAACCCGACCTCGTCCAACGCCGTTTGATGACCTTGCGCTACCACGTCTACGCGGCGCCGGAATACTTGAAAAACCATGGCATGCCGAAAAGCCTCGAGGATCTGGATCATCACCGTATCGTCGTTTACGGCGAGCAAGCCCATCCACCCGCTCCCAACCTCAACTGGCTTTTGGAAGCCGGCGGCGAATCCAGCGGTAAGCGCCGGGCGGTGTTGAGGGTCAACAGCACTTACGCCATTTTCCGGGCCGTCCAGAGCGGCGTCGGTATCGGCGGCCTGCCCGCTTACATGAGCGAAGAAGCGGGCAATCTGGTCGAAATCCTGCCGGAACTGCGCGGCCCCAGTTATAACGCCTATTTCGTCTACCCCGAAGAACTGCGCGACTGTAAGCGCATCGCCGTCTTCCGCGACTTTTTGATCGGCAAGATCAAGAACAGGAGCGAATGAACCGGAAGGGGCCGGCAAGGAGATAAGCGGGCGCCGGCAAAGCATGAGCTATGCGTTTTTCGCATGACTGAATTGTGCGATTGGCGGTGGAATTTTCAGAGTTGGCTTACTATATATTATAAGCTGAATGTTGCTTCGCAACATCTGGCGGATTTTCGAGCGCAATGCTCGAAAAAAGGATTCGTGCCTATACGAATTCTTGCGTCTCCCAGACGTGAAGCCTCCCTGATCAACTCGCCGGGCTCCCCCAGAGCCCGGCTTTTTTATTCCAAAAGAAAATACCGTCATTTCATTTAGTTATGGATGGTTCTCCATTTCTTGGCCGGGGCAATGGCAAGGCTTCGAAACGACTGTCATTTTCATGGCGTCATCGGAAAATATTTATATCATATATCATTCATGTTGCGATGCACCAAGAAGGCTCCCGGCGCGCCCCGCGCAGGGCAACCTTTGGGGGTATTTGCCGCCACCAGCGACTGATATCAAACGCTTCGACTCGCCAAGGAAATTCACCATCTCAAACGCGCTAGGGCATCTTCCGATCAAGTTTACCTGTTATCGGTTGAGGCCACCTCAGTTCCGCCATTCATTTCTTGCCGGAGGGGTGGCCCCGATCCAAGGGGACGTCAAGGCTGCCGCTACGCGGCACCGCGCATGGCGCGGCTTCGACCTCGGGTTCCCATGGATCAGGGCAAAATGACAGGCACGGGATGAATGGCGGAAAGAGCGGAGCACTAAGCGAAGCGATTACATTCGATCGGAAAATGCTCTCTCATGTCCGATTTCAAGGTACCGGACAGAGTTTTCCGTCCACCGGCTTGGCCGGTGTCGATGTTTCAGTGTA
>DUZD01000078.1 GCA_013349695.1 Rhodospirillaceae bacterium | reverse complement strand
ACCATCTTGCCCCGCCCTGCTGTCCAGGCTTACGCTACGCTCCAGCCTGCACAGCAGGGCATGAAACCGCGCCGAACTCTCTCATAGACGCTGGACCACTTAATGGGGGCAGGCCAATGGCCTGAACCCTCAATGCCGATCTACCCAGAGGCACGGCCACACGCCCGCCACGACCGGCGTTACGCGCGGCCGACGCGGGCGTCATCGTTCCGCCGGTTTGAATTGCCTCCAATCCACCTGGTAACAACCCCGTCCATGCTCGCGGCCCCGATTGCCGTCTCGGGCCGCCCCAATCCTCGATCACAGATATAACGTCCGCAACCTCAAAGGATTGTAGTGATCGACCGTGGCAACACAAGTTACAAAGTTACAATTTTGTACCCTTTTTCATTCGATTTTGAACGCGAGCAGTCGTGGACTCGTAAGCAAAGGACTTTCCGCGCGTTCGGTAGCCGTTCCCAATCGTCTTGCGGGCGCTTCCGCCAACCCCGTGGCGACGGGTGAACCGAGCCGGCAGTCGGGAAATCGAAACCATCATATCTCGCCTTTAACCTGTAGAATCAGGGATTCAAGTCGTTTTCGATCATGGATGTGCAAAGCCTTGGATTTTCTTATGACGAGGCCGCCCTCCGACAACCGGCCAATAGTGCGAGCAACGGTTTGGCGGGTCGTATCGGCGCTGGCCGCAAGAGCCGTTTGCGTGGGCAGCGGAAATATCACCCAATCACCCGATCCAGAAGGATCAGGCTCCGCCAAACGAAGCAACTCAAAGTAGATGCGCTGTTTGGCCCCCAAGGAACTGAGGTCGAAAATTCGATCGTCGCATGTTCGAATTATATCTGTCAGTCTCCTCAGGAGGGAAAGAGCAACGTCTTGGTTGGAGGTCGCAAGCCGTCTGAATTCGTGTGCGGGCAAGATCGCCACTCTACTGGGCGACTCCGCGGCAACCGTGGCGGATCGAGGTTGGCCGTCAATCGCCGCGAGTTCGCCGAAAAAATCTCCGGGCCCAAGCAACGCATAGGCGACGAAGCGCCCGGAAACGGCCAAATTC
The DNA here is from genome assembly GCA_013349695.1 of Rhodospirillaceae bacterium. Classification (GTDB taxonomy): domain Bacteria; phylum Pseudomonadota; class Alphaproteobacteria; order Rhodospirillales; family 2-02-FULL-58-16. The sequence continues at coordinate 9,654 of DUZD01000078.1, read as the reverse complement.
AATACGCGAGCATTGCCGGATATAAGGAAGTACACATCCTGGGCGGTCTCCCCTCGCTCGATAATAGTTTCGCCGGCACGGTAGCTGCGCCACCGACAGGCGTTTTCAACTTGCCCAAGCGCATCCGCCGGCATGCTGGAGAGCAGTCGAATTGAGGCGAGAGATCGTCCAGCGCGGCCGCCCGACCCGGAATCCTTCTCACTGGCCATGGCCCCCCCCCAGGAACAAGATGACGTCGGAGAAGACCGCCGTCTCGGCCCGAACTTGGTCCGTACCGTCATCCCCGTTACTCAAGTCGGTATCGGTAATCGTGGCGCTTTTGTCGCCTGGGCGTAATGTCCGGGCGCCGCCGGCCCAGCCAGCTTGGCGGCCAGTTCGGCGGAAACAACCGCGCCGCCCCCGGCCGTCAGGTCGGGCGGGCTTTCCAGGTCGAAGAAATCGCGGACGGGGATTTTGCCGCTGGCCGCGCCGATCAGCGGAAGATCGGGGCCGGAGCGTATGAAATCGGCATTCAGCAGCCAAGCTTTCGCCGCCAGGAGTTCGCCCGGCACCGCTTGGAGAACTTGTGTCCCCCCCACCGTCCGTCGCCAAGGATCGCGGCGAGGCGGCGTCTCGAGGTCCCTGGTAATTCATTTTTTAGAAGCTTTTCCGGCCATCCCCTGCTCGTTAATGGAGCCGTTACCGGGAAAGCCCCGCACCTCCAAGCCCACCCCAAATGCTCTCCACCCCTACAAAAGAGCACCTCGGTGTTGTTCTTTAAAGTCTATTCCAACAAAACATTGCTTGGTCGCGCTTGCCACAAATTAGAGTTATTCATAAATAAAAGTTATCCCTCCATTATCATTACTATCATTCCCGCCGCCTTTTGTAAAACGGTTTTCCACCCCCTGTTCCGCCTATTTCATATGAAAATAAACCTATGAATTATATGTTAAATTTCGCCCCGACCCTCGTGCAAAAACGCCGCCACAAATGCTACCTAACAGAGCATGGCCCGATAAAACCACGCAAGGTTTGAGGCCGGTGTCGGGTAACCTGGCAGGCATTGCTGCCCGCCCGGCTACCCGACAAAGAACGACGACAGCCGGTCATTTTCACCTCACTGTCCGAGCAGTCCGGGGGTGGCCATCCAGGCGATGGTCCAGCCGCCCGTTTCTCCGCTGTGTTCCAGGCAAAGGACGGCTCCCGGCGTGAAGGCGGCGACGACGGTTTCCTCGGCGCCGGCGACCAACAGCGAAGCCATCTTGCCCATGAACGGCAAATGTCCGACCAGCATCACTTCGCCGGCCGCCTCGACGCCCGCCTCCACGTCCTCGAGCCAGTTGCCGATGGCCTGGACGAAGAGATCGGTCGAATCGTTCGGCGCCAAACCGGCCGCCGCCTCTTCGATTGCCGTCCCCGGACTGACGACGTCGGCGAGAAGCTTGGCGGTTTCAGCGGCCCGCGTCTTGCCGCTGTGAATCACCCGCCCCGCCCGCGTGCGGCCGCGGCCCAGGAAAGCGGCGATGCGCTGGACGTCGGCGCGCCCTTTGTCGCTTAAAGGCCGGTCGGGGTTTTCCTCCTTCGCCACCGCCTCTCCGTGCTGGACCAGATAAAGCCGCATTTCTCACTCCCGAAAATTCGGTGACAGCATACTTAATTCGCAATTCGAGCTCCCCGCAACCGACAGAGGTAGAAGCTCCGCGATCTCCGATATCCAAATTAAGTATGCTGTCACCGAATTTCCCGCCCCTTGGCGGCACCTTCGACCGCCGCCAGCATCGCCTCCGCCACCTTCAGCCGGCGCTCGGCGGTCTTGGCCTCTTCGCTGCCGGCCTCGGCGCCGTCCAGGCTTTGGCGGGCAGCGTCGAGCCGTTGTTCGGTTCGTGGCCGGTCGATATCGGCGACCGCCACCGCTTCCTCGGCCAGCAAAACACAACCATCGGGCGACACCTCGGCGAAACCGCCGGCGACGAAAATGCGCCCGCCGACCTTGCCGCCCCGGTAAATATCGACGGTGCCGGGACGGACGGCGGAAATCAGCGGGGCGTGTCCCGGCAGGACACCGAAATCGCCCTCGCTTCCCGGTATCACCACCATTTCCACAGGCTCGGCGAGGAGCAGTTTCGCCGGCGTGATCAACTCGAATTCGACGACATCCGCCATTCACGGCTCCGTTTACGCAAGGCCCGGCCTCAGGCCGCTTCCATGGCCATTTTCTTGGCTTTCTCTACCGCCTCTTCGATGGCCCCGACCATATAGAAAGCGGCCTCGGGCAGGTGGTCGTATTCGCCCTCGACGATACCCTTGAAGCCCTTGATGGTGTCGTCCAGTGAAACCAGCACGCCTTTGGTGCCGGTGAACACCTCGGCGACAAAGAAGGGCTGCGAAAGGAAACGCTGGATTTTCCGCGCCCGGGCAACGGTCAACTTGTCGTCCTCGGAAAGCTCGTCCATGCCCAGGATGGCGATGATGTCCTGCAGGGATTTGTAAGTCTGCAAAATCCTCTGCGTGGCGGTGGCGACTCCATAGTGTTCCTCGCCGATAATTCTGGGATCCAGCATGCGGGACGTGGAATCAAGAGGATCGACCGCCGGGTAGATGCCCAGCTCGGCGATCTGGCGGCTGAGCACGGTGGTCGCGTCCAAGTGCGCGAACGATGTCGCCGGCGCCGGGTCGGTGAGGTCGTCGGCCGGCACATAGATCGCCTGGACGGATGTGATCGAGCCCTTATTGGTGGAGGTGATGCGTTCCTGCAGATTGCCCATGTCGGTGGCCAACGTCGGCTGGTAGCCGACGGCGGAGGGGATGCGCCCCAACAGCGCCGACACCTCGGAGCCGGCCTGGGTGAAACGGAAGATATTATCGATAAAGAGCAGCACGTCCTGGCCTTCCACGTCGCGGAAATACTCGGCCACGGTCAGGCCCGACAGGCCGACGCGGGCGCGGGCGCCGGGCGGTTCGTTCATCTGGCCGTAGACCAGGGCCGCCTTGGAGCCGGGACCGTCCAATTTGATGACGCCGGATTCGACCATCTCGTGATAAAGATCGTTGCCCTCGCGGGTCCGCTCGCCGACCCCGGCGAAGACGGAATAACCGCCGTGCGCCTTGGCGATGTTGTTGATGAGCTCCATGATGATCACGGTTTTGCCGACGCCGGCGCCGCCGAACAGCCCGACCTTGCCACCCTTGGCGTAAGGCTCGAGCAGATCGACGACCTTGATGCCGGTGATCAGAATCTCGGCTTCCGTGGACTGGTCGACGAATTCCGGCGCTTCGGCGTGGATCGGCGCGGTCATTTTGTGACCGATGGGACCGCGTTCGTCGATCGGATCGCCGATGACGTTGATGATGCGCCCCAGCGTTTCCGGACCGACCGGCACCTCGATGGGACCGCCGGTGTCGGTCACTTCCTTGCCGCGCTGCAAGCCTTCCGTGGAATCCATGGCGATGGTTCGGACCGCGTTCTCGCCCAAATGCTGTGCCACTTCCAAGACCAAACGCTTGCCGTGGTTCTGGCAATCAAGAGCGTTGAGAATTGCCGGCAGGTCGCCTTCGAAATGGACGTCGACGACAGCGCCGGTGACCTGGGTGATAAAGCCGATGTTGTTCTTCGCCATCACTGGTGCTCCTGTCCGCCTGGCAGCGTAAAAAGTTGTTAAAGCGCTTCCGCGCCGGAAATGATTTCGATCAGTTCCTTGGTGATGGTGGCCTGACGGGTGCGGTTGTAGGTCAGAGTCAGGTCGTCGAGCATATCGCCGGCGTTGCGGGTGGCGCTGTCCATGGCTGTCATCCGCGCTCCTTGTTCAGAGGCGTTGTTCTCGATCAGCGCCTGAAACACCTGGGTTTCGATGTTGCGTGGCAACAACTGCTCGAGGATTTCCCCTTCTTCCGGCTCGAAGATGAAAGCCCCCGAAAGTTGGGTTGTTTGCGTTTTTTTGTCGTCCGTTCCGTCCTCGCTTGCCGGCATCGCGAAGGGGATGAGTTGGCGGCGGGTGACGATCTGCGTCATCGCCGATTTGAAACGGTTGAAGACCAAGGTGCAAACGTCGAAATCTCCCGCCTCGAACATGCCGATGATCTTGTCGCTCACCTCCACCGCATCCGAATAGGAAAGGCTCTGCCGGCCGAGCCCAAGAATTTCCCCGCTGATGGCGTCGCTGAAATCGCGTTTGAGCGCGTCGCGCCCCTTGCGGCCGACGCAAAGGATGATGACGGCTTTTCCTTCCTCGCCAAGTTCCCTGGCCATCTTGCGGACCTCGCGGATGATCGAGCCGTTGAAACCGCCGCACAGACCCCGGTCGGCGGTGCAGGCGACGATCAGGTGGTTTTGCTCGGCCCCGGTGCCGGCAAGCAACGGCGGCGCCCCTTCGCCGCCCTTGAAGCCGCCGGCCAATGATTCCAACAGATGGTCCATGCGGGAGGCATAGGGTCGCGCCGCCTCGGCCGCTTCCTGGGCGCGCCGCAGTTTCGCCGCCGCCACCATTTTCATGGCCGAGGTAATCTTCTGCGTCGATGTGACGCTGTTGATCCGGACTTTCAGAGCCTTGAGGCTGGGCATGGATCGTTAATCCGTCTAACTCTTCAAGGTCTGCTCAGGAAAATTTTTTGACGAAATCGTCGAGCAATTTGGTGAGTTTGGCCTCGGTATCTTCCGAGAGCTCTTTTTCGGCGCGAATGGCGTCGAGGATATCCGCCCCGCCGCCGCGGGCGGTTTCCATCAAGGCGGTCTCGAAACGCATCACGTCGTTGAGTTCGATGCCGTCGAGGTAGCCTTTGACGCCAGCGAAAATCGCCACCACCTGTTCCTCGACCGGGACCGGAGAGAACTGCGGCTGTTTGAGGAGTTCGGTCAACCGCGCGCCACGGGCGAGCAGCCTCTGTGTCGACTGATCCAAATCGGAGGCAAACTGGGCGAAAGCGGCCATCTCGCGATACTGGGCCAGTTCCAGCTTGATCGAGCCGGCCACTTGCTTCATGGCCTTGATCTGGGCGGCCGAGCCGACGCGACTCACCGATAGGCCGACGTTCACCGCCGGGCGGATGCCCTTATAGAAGAGTTCCGTTTCCAAGAAGATCTGACCGTCGGTAATCGAAATGACGTTGGTCGGAATGTAGGCGGAAACGTCGCCGGCCTGGGTTTCGATGACGGGCAAAGCCGTCAACGAGCCGCCGCCATTGTCGTCGTTCATTTTGGCGGCCCGCTCGAGAAGCCGCGAATGCAGGTAGAAGACATCGCCCGGATAGGCTTCGCGTCCCGGCGGGCGGCGCAAAAGCAGCGACATCTGACGATAGGACACGGCTTGTTTCGATAGGTCGTCGTAAAAAATGACCGCGTGCATGCCGTTGTCGCGGAAATACTCGCCCATGGTGCAGCCGGCATAGGGAGCCAGGAACTGCAACGGCGCCGGCTCGGAGGCGGTGGCGGCGACAACAATGGTGTAGTCCAGGGCCCCATAATCCTCCAGGGTCTTGACCAACTGCGCCACCGTCGAGCGTTTCTGTCCGATGGCGACATAAACGCAGTAAAGCTTTTCGGATTCGTCGCCACTTTCGTTGATCGCTTTTTGATTGATGATGGTGTCGACGATGATGGCGGTCTTGCCGGTCTGGCGGTCGCCGATGATGAGTTCCCGCTGGCCGCGGCCGATGGGAATCAGACTGTCGATGGGTTTGAGTCCCGTCTGCACGGGCTGGTGCACCGATCGGCGCGGAATGATCCCCGGCGCCTTGACCTCGACGCGGCCGCGGGTTTCGCTTTCGATTGGCCCCTTGCCGTCGATCGGTTCGCCGAGAGCGTCAACGACGCGGCCCAGAAGCCCCTTGCCCACGGGCACGTCGACGATGGCGTTGGTACGCTTGACGGTGTCCCCCTCCTTGATCGAGCGGTCGTCGCCGAAAATCACGATGCCGACGTTGTCGGCCTCGAGATTCAACGCCATTCCCTTGACGCCGCTGGAAAACTCGACCATTTCGCCGGCCTGCACGTTGTCCAGACCGTAAGCGCGGGCGATGCCGTCACCGACCATAATCACCTGACCAACTTCGGCGACTTCGGCTTCGGTTCCGAATTGGTCGATTTGTTGTTTCAAAATTGCCGAAATTTCCGCCGCCTTGATTTCCATCAGCCAATCCCTTTCAAGGTGAAGCGTAACTGTTGCAGTTTGGTGCGAAGGGAACTATCGACCATGCGCGATCCAACCTTGACCATCAAGCCGCCAAGCAGGCCGGCATCGACATGCGCGTCCACGGCAACCTTGGTCCCCAGCGCCTTTTTCAACGAAGCCGCAAGGGTTTTCAGTTGCTGTTCCGTCAGTTTCTTGGCCGAGACCACTTTCGCCGTCGCCTCGCCGCGGCGTTTCGCCAGCAGGTTGTGATAAGCAGTGATCATGCTTGGTAGAACGTACAGGCGCCGGTTCAGGGCCACCACCCCAACAAAGCGCCGGGTCAAATCGTTCATCTTGGCCCTGTTGGCGAGTTCCACCACGGCCCGCATCTGGTCTTGACGCGAAAACGTCGGTGAACGGATCAACCGGAAAAGGTCGTCGCTGGCCTTGATCATGGCCAAAAAACGGTGGAGATCGCCAGCCACTTGATCCAACAATTTGTCGGCTTCCGCCAATTCGTAAAGGGCGACGGCATAGCGGCCCGCAAGTCCGGCCGCGCCTATGGTCTCGGATGACACCTGGGAGTTTCCTTAGGTTTCTCGTTGATGCCGAGATTGGAGGAGCGCACGGGCTCCCGGCAGAACATATCCTACCCTCGCTCAAAGCCGCCGTGTCTAGCACACCCGCTATCGCCATGCAAGGCCGTCCGCGGCCCACACGAGCCGAAAAATGGCGGGATTCCGCGCCTGATCGGGGAGCGCGAACATTAGTGACGAGCGCTTGAAGCGGCGCCGGCGAGGCCTAGCGGGGGCGATGGAATCGTGACACACATCATATCCTCCCCATCGAAATGGGATTATTGTTGATGATGGTTGTCTGTTTGAAAGGAGAGATGGTCTTTAGATCAAGCCATGGCCTCAAGTAGCGAAACCCGTAGTCATGGGCAGGATGATGAAAAGCCCTTTACCGCTCCCCCGGAGCTGACCGAACTCGTTTATATCATTATCGACGGCAACCGATACTTAAGAGAGACCATCAAAAACGCCCTCTACGCTTACGGCATGCGCAATGTCGTCGAGGTGGACGACGGCATCGCCGCGCTCAAGGTTCTGCAAAATACGCGGATCGACGTGATCCTGGTGAACTACGAATTGCCACTGATGACCGGCATCGATTTCACCATGCGAGTTCGCCGCTGCGAGGACATCCCCGACCCCGAAATCCTTCTCATCATGCTTTCGAACAGCTCGGAAAAGGGCAAAATCATCGCTGCCCGCAATGCCGGCGTCCACGAATTTCTGGCCAAGCCTTTCTCCCCGCAAACCCTTTACAAGCATATCCGGACAAACATTTTCAATCCCCGCAAGTTTCTCCGCACCGAGACCTATGTCGGTCCGGACCGCCGCTGGGAAAATGTCGGTTCGCCGGACGGGGTCGAGCGGCGCGCGGACGGCGACCAATCTTAAAATGCCCTAGCCGCCACGCCACGCGGCAGTCATCCCCCGCAAGGGGCGGATCACAGACCAAGCGGGTGTAAAACTCATATTTCGCTTTGGCGCGTCCCTGGAATCGATCATGCCGCGCCTCCGAGAACAAAAGGGGAGCGCGCTTCAGGGATATTTCGCGACTTTATCTACCGAAATCGGCCGAATGTTTCCCGAAAGTGCCGTTTTTACGGTTGACAGTTCAGGCGAAAAACCGCAGAAATCCAAGGCTCGGGGAGTGGCGCAGCCTGGTAGCGCATCTGCTTTGGGAGCAGGAGGTCGCTGGTTCGAATCCAGTCTCCCCGACCAATGCTTTCAAGGGCTATAGTTCTTCAACCGCATTCCTACGAAGCCCGTGGAACTGGGATCCCCCCAGGCCATGTTTCTCTTTGGCGCGCCGCCAAACAGCGTTGAAGCCGCTTTCGGTGAAGAGTTGGCCGTCGCGTCTCCGAAGAATTGTCAAGCCGTTCCTGGGCGCCCTGGTTAGGGCCGCGTCAAGGTTGGGGTGGATCGGGATATGGTCCCAACGCATTACGCGGATATCGCCTTTGCGTTGGCCCCTGTAGATCGTAAGCATGAAAGCAATTTGGGCTTGGCCCGCGCCATCCCGCCCGTACCGTTCCAGCGCCGGTTCCGGCCAGGGCCGCCAACCTTCGCCAGTCCTGAGCTTATCCACGTCGGCGGCGGGGTTAATGTTCAGTATTTCGCGTTTGACGGCGAAACCCAAAAGCAAACGGAGCGTTTTCACCGCATTATTCGCCTTCGTGGGGGTGTGCTGAAGCTTGTAACGATAGGCAAGAACTAAACGCCGGGAAAGGCTTATCCCCTTGCATCCGGCGCCACAATATCCCGAGGCTTACCGGAGTTCATCACACCTCCTTTTTCTCCGCGTCCATTGCATTAAGATTAAACGCCAAGGACGCAGAGGAACGGGGAGGGGAGGAAAGCCGCGGCGAGCCATAAGAACACAAAACGTCGATCCGACCGGACGCAAGGGGACAAGCCTTTCCGGGAAAAGCGTCCGTTATACGTAGGGTGTGCCATCCCAATCGGCGGCGTTCAAGGCCATGCCGGCTTCGCCGGTCGCTCCCGGAGGGCGAAACTTGAGCGCCGCCGCCTGGAATGGCTTTTGATCTCTGTAGGTCGGCTCGGAAGAATGGCCGTTTTTGTCTCTCGAAAGAATAATCATTGGCTCTCCTTGAATGACTTTCTTGAGAGGCTGAATAAGGCCACTTTCCCGAGCCGGCACGCTTAATAAAGAATGGACGAATTTTACCGGAATTCCCGGATGAACCGCAAATAAGGGGTCTTGAATATTGGTTCCTCGACGCCGCAAGTGGAATTGCGACGGTTATCTCCCGAAGGAAGGCATTGAATTCCACCATTCATTTCTTGCCGGAGGGGTGGCGGAAAGTGGCGGCATCGAGGGCTCCGCAAATCCAGGTGAATTCCACTCGAAACGTCGAGGAGCCATTTTTTTAGCATAGTCTATGACACAGGCCTGACATAATCCATTTTAAATCCCAGAATTTATCTAGCTAATTTGCATGGTTGTGTTAATTTTACGGATAGAAAGGTACGTGCGTCAGGCGCATAACCTGAATGTCATAGGTTCAAATCCTACCCCCGCAACCAGTTAAGATATTGAATAGATGTTTGACAAAACCGAAATTCTGATTATCTTACTTGCTCTTTTTATTGCATTTTACTTAGTCATTTGGTGGGGAGCGGGTGGGAAAAGAAAAACTTCCCATTCTCCCGAAATTAAAGATTATTTGTTTGGTGTTCGTATTTTGATAATTTTTATTACCGTAGTTTCTTTAATTTTATGGCTCTTTTTATAAAACTTTAGTTATCATCCTGCGAATATCTATTCTCGAACGTTAAATTTTCTCTACATACCGAGTGCGCCAGCATCTTCCTCACCATCTCTGGGGATATTCCAAAACGTTCCGCCGCTTCCCGCTAGTGGCCCGCGTCAGCCAAATTGCACCCCTACGACGGTCTTGCGAGGTTTCCGGCTAGGAGCGCGTCGCGCCGTGGTGTCCGTGCACCACAAGCGGCACGCGACGACGTCCGGAAGC
>DUZD01000077.1 GCA_013349695.1 Rhodospirillaceae bacterium | reverse complement strand
GATCGCGCTTGCGGTGGATCCATCCCGACAGGCGCGCCGGCTGGCTGGCATTGTCCAGCCTCAATTCGCCGCAGGTGTGGGTGCGATAGGGATGCATGGGAGCTCCGCCGGCCGCTTGCTTGCGTTCGCCGGTGGCGGGGCGGCCACAGGCGGGTGGCAAAGGCACACGCCGGCGCCGCCTTTGTCAAGCCATCAATGCTCAAAAGGCCAGTTGGGAAGACGAGCCGAGCGGCCAAAAGTCTTTCCGCCGCGGCGGCGGCGGGATAAAAAGATTTGGTACCCGAAAAAAACATCATGACCGAAACCTCCCTGTTCAATATCGCCGCCATCGTCATCACGCTGGCGGCGCTGTTCGGCTATGTCAATCACCGCTGGATGAAGCTGCAGCAATCCATCGGCTTGGTGGTCATCGCACTGTTCGCCTCGTTCGGGGTCATCGCTCTCGACGCCCTCGTCCCCTCCTTGGGCTTCCGTGAGGTTATCCGCCACACCCTCGAGCGCATCGACTTTCACGAAACGCTGATGAAGGGGATGTTGAGTTTTCTCCTATTCGCCGGCGCCTTGCACGTCGACATCGGCGGCCTGATCGAACGCAAATGGGCAATCGGCTCGTTGGCGACGGCGGGGCTGTTGATCTCCACCTTTCTCGTCGGTGGCACTATTTATTTCGTCATCGGGCGCATCGGCCTGGATCTGCCGCTCACCTACTGTCTGGTTTTCGGGGCGTTGATCTCGCCGACCGATCCGGTGGCGGTGCTCGGCATCCTCAAGACCGCCAAGGTGCCCGAGCCGCTTGAAGCCAAGATCGCCGGCGAGAGCCTGTTCAACGACGGCGTCGGCATCGTCGTCTTCACCATTCTGGTCGCCATCGCCGCCGGCGGCCCCGGCGGTGATATGCTCACCGCTTTCGACATCGGCAAGCTGTTCGTCATGGAAGCGTTCGGCGGCGCCCTGCTCGGCCTGATCGGCGGCTATCTCGCCTATTCGGCCATGAAATCCATCGACGAGCACAACCTCGAGGTTCTGATCACTTTGTCCCTGGTGATGCTGACCTACAGCATCGCTCTCGCCGTTCACGCCTCCGGCCCCATCGCCGTCGTCGTCGCCGGGTTGTTGATCGGCAATCGCGGCACCCGCCTGGCGATGAGCGAGAACACCCGCGACCATATTTACAAATTCTGGTCGCTGACCGACGAGGTGCTGAACTCGGTGCTGTTCCTGATGATCGGTTTCGAGGTGCTCGCCCTGACCATCACGGCGGAGATCGCGGCGCTGACGGCAATCGTGGTGCCGGTCGTGATCGCCGCCCGTTTCGTCAGCGTCGCGGCGCCGCTGAGCGTCCTTACCGTCCTCAAGCGCACCTTCACCAAGGGCGCCATTCCGATCCTGACCTGGGGCGGCCTGCGCGGCGGCATCTCGGTGGCGCTGGCATTGTCCCTGCCGGACATCCCCGCCAAGGACATCATCCTCGCCATGACTTACGGGGTTGTGATTTTCTCTATTATCGTCCAGGGGCTGACGGTCAAGACGTTGGTGCGGATGATGGCCGGGTAGGACGCCGGAAAAGTCGGCGTGACCTCCGGCGGAAAGGAACCGCGTCCTGTTTCTATCCCGTCTTGGACAGATATCCACAGATTTTCCTTGATCCCCCTCTTGATCGCCGCCGCCATTTTTGCCTAAATTGAAGTCAATATTATTGCCTGGATAATTTCTACATTTTGTGTTACCTAACCGCATTCTTCATTGATATGGTAAACATTAAGTTTTTAGTTGTTTCAAATTGGACTATTGATAATTTTGGTTGAGGGGAGGGCACGATGGCGGTTGTTATAGGTTTTACGGGGTTGTTCGTGGCTTTGTTGGCGCCGTGGTTCGCCAGTGGGGCCTTAAAGGAAGTCAGAAACCGTAACCAGATGATGCTGAAAGCGCAGACCACTCAATTGACGTCGGCTCTGGAGAAAAGCAACAAAGCCTTCAACGATTTGAACGAACGCGTGAAAACTTTGGCGAATCAGGTTCGCGGCCTGCAAGAAGTCCGCGCCGTCTCCCAGGAAACCCTGGCGAAACTGCAAACAAGCAAACCGCGACAGAACCGGGAGTCCGTTGCCGCCGAACCTTCCCAGGCGGTTGCTAGGTCCGCTCGAGCCGACAGCAACGTCGCCTGAGACCTCTTTCCCTTTCCGCCGGGCCCGTATGCATGTATGACAGCGGCCCATGATCACCGACACTGCCTCCCTGGCCGCTTTCTGCAAGCGGCTGGCCGGAGCTCCTTATGTCGCCATCGATACCGAGTTCATGCGCGAGAAGACCTATTGGCCCGTGCTTTGCCTCGTGCAGTTGGCCGGCGGCGGCGACGCCGCCGCCATCGACGCATTGGCCAAAGGCATCGATCTCAAGCCTTTGTTCGGGCTACTCGCGGATACGAAAATTCTCAAGGTCTTCCACGCCGGCCGCCAGGATTTGGAGATTTTCTTTCATTTGTCGGGTTGCATGCCCACTCCTGTTTTCGATACCCAGGTGGCGGCCATGGTTTGCGGCTTCGGCGAGCAGGTCAGCTATGAAATCCTGGTCGCCAAACTCACCAATGCCCGCATCGACAAATCCTCCCGTTTCACGGATTGGTCGCGGCGGCCCCTGAGCGATCGTCAGATCAGCTATGCCCTGTCCGACGTGACCCATCTGCGGTCCGTTTATGAAAAATTGCAGCTCAAATTAACCGGCAACGGACGGACCGGCTGGCTGGAAGAGGAAATGGCCGTCTTGACCGCGCCGGAAACCTACGATCTGGATCCCGCCCTGGCCTTCCGGCGGATCAAATCTCGGAGTCTCAACCAGCGTTTTTTGGCCGTGCTCAGGGAGCTGGCGGCATGGCGGGAAACGGAAGCGCAACGGCGCGATATACCCCGCAATCGAGTGCTTCGCGACGAGTCTCTCCTCGAAATCGCCCACCATTTGCCATCGACGGCGGCCGAGCTGACGCGGACCCGCGGCCTCGGAAATCGGCTGGCGGAAGGACCGGCGGGGGCGGCGGTTTTGCGGGCGGTGAAACACGGTCTTGAGGTGGCCGAGGATGACTGTCCTGAACCGCTGCCAAAGCCCGTCCTGCCTCGCGGATTGGGGCCGGTGGTTGAGCTTTTGAAAGTGTTGTTGAAGATGAAATGCGAGGAAAAGGGCGTCGCTCCGAAACTGTTGGCTTCCGCCGCCGACATCGAGCTGATCGCGGCTTACGGCGAAAACGCCCAGGTCGCCGCCCTGCACGGCTGGCGGCGGCAAGTTTTCGGCGAAGAGGCCTTAAGGCTGCGGCGCGGCGACACCGCCCTCGCCATCGGGGACAGGAAATTGGTTTTGCTCGACCAGGAAGCCGGCGCCGATTCCTGAACCCTCCTTTTGCGGCAACAAAGCAGGTCATCCCGCTCTCCCAACGGCCGGGCCGGCCAATGCAGTCGGCCGATAAAGGAAAAAGCCAAAAAAACCATTTTTTATCGAGGTTTTTTGGTTATATTATTACTCCAGTAAATTCTTGTCGTTTATTCATGGTTGTGGGTAAGGAATCTCCTCAAAATTGTGGATTATCCTGAGTAATACAATATAGCTAAGGGATGGAGAAAAAATCATGGCCAAGAAGGTCAAGGGAAAAATCTCTGATGGCGCCAAGAAAGAAACTCCCGCCAACGAAAAAGCCAACAAAAACAAGCAAATAGCCGTCGTGAAATCGGCGCCGAACAAACGAAGGAAAATCAAAAACAAGGTCTATGAGAGAGAACTGGACAAGCTGCATGTCGAATTGGTCAAGCTGCAAGAGTGGATTCACGCCCAGGGCTTGAAGGTCGTCGTCATTTTCGAAGGCCGCGACGCCGCCGGCAAGGGCGGCACCATCAAGCGGATCACGCAGAGCCTGAACCCGCGCATCTGCCGGGTCGTGGCGCTGGTCACGCCGACCGAGCGCGAAAAGACGCAGTGGTATTTCCAGCGTTACGCCCCGCATTTGCCGGCGGCGGGCGAGATGGTTTTGTTCGACCGCAGCTGGTACAACCGGGCCGGCGTCGAACGGGTGATGGGCTTTTGCGGCGAAGAGGAATATCAGGAATTCCTGCGCTCGTGCCCCGAGTTCGAGCGCATGCTCGTGCGCTCCGGCATCATTCTGATCAAATACTGGTTTTCGGTCAGCGACGAGGTGCAGGAAAGCCGCTTCCACAGCCGCAACACCAATCCGATCAAGCGCTGGAAACTGAGCCCCATGGACCTGGAATCACGCGACAAATGGGTTGAATACTCCAAGGCCAAGGATGATATGTTCAACCACACGGACATCAAGCAAGCTCCCTGGTACGTGGTCGATGGCGACAACAAAAAACTGGCGCGGCTGAACTGCATCAGTCATCTGCTCAGCATGATTCCTTACGAGGACTTGACGCCGGGATCGATCAAGCTGAAAACCAGGAAAATGGGAGAGGGTTATGTCCGCCCCCCCATCACCGATCAGAATTTCGTTCCGGAGAGCTACTAAGCTCCTTGCGGGCGCCGTTGAAAAGGAGATGACGCCATGACCTCATCCAACAGGCCGGCCGGCGGCAAGAACATTGGCGGGGCAAGCGTTGGAGCGGCGCCGAAAACCGAAACCAAAGCCGAGGCCAGGAACGGAACCCCGAAAAACGCCAAACCGGAAGCCGAGACCGGGAACGGGACCCAGAAGAAATCGAAAACCGGCACCACACGGCAGGCCCCTCCCCCCGACAAACTCTCCCGGCCGGCGGCCAACAAGGCAGGCGGGGCGGAAGTCGTTCCTCTCCGCGCCGCCAAACCCGAGCCCATGGTCAATCTACGGGCGCCGGAACTCTATCTCAACCGCGAACTCACATGGCTGAACTTCAATTTCCGCGTCCTCCACGAGGCCGAGGATTCGCGGACGCCGCTTTTGGAACGGGTCAAGTTCCTCGCCATCGTCAGCAGCAATCTGGACGAGTTCGTCATGAAACGCATCGGCGGCCTCAAGCAGCAAGTGGGCGCCGGCGTCCATGATCTCACGGTCGACGGCCGTACGCCACAGCAACAAATCGACGAATGCGCCGAGGTGATCAAAAAGCTGCAAGCCCAAATGCGCGAGGCGTTCCTGAACCTGACCAAGGCGCTCAAGCGCCAAGGCATCGTGTTCACCACTTACGAGCGGATATCGGAAGAGGAGCGGGCGTCGCTTCGCCAGCATTACATGACCAACATCTTTCCCCTGGTCACCCCTCTGGCGATGGATCCGGCGCATCCGTTTCCCTTTATCTCGAACTTGTCGCTCAATCTGCTGGTGACCTTGCACTATCCCAATGATCCCTCGCCAATCATGACCCGGGTCAAGGTCCCTTTGAACGCCGGGGTACCGCGTTTCCAACGGGTGGGGGAAAGCTATCGGTTCGTCCTCCTGGAGGAGGTCATGGCCTATAACCTCGATCTGTTGTTCCCCGACATGGTGGTCGACTCCTGCGAGGTTTTCCGGGTGACCCGCAACGCCAACACCGAACTCGACGAGGACGAGGCGGACGACCTGTTGGCGATGATCGAGGAGGAATTGCGCCATCGCAGGTTCGCCCCTATCGTCAGGTTGCAGGTCGTCAAAGGGATGAACCCGGCGCATCGGGGCATGCTCGCCGCCGAGCTTGGTCTGAATGTCAGCCAGGACGTCTCCGAGGTAGATGTCATGATCGGCATGCGCGACCTCATGGAAATCGTCGCTCTCGACATTCCCAAGCTCCATTTTCCGGACCACCATCCCGTCAACAACGCCGGCCTGGAGGAGAATCGCAGCATCTTTTACATTCTTCGTGACGCCGGTTCGATCCTGTTGCAATTCCCTTACGAATCCTTCGCCACTTCGGTCGAACGTTTCGTCCGCGAAGCCAGCCTCGATCCCAAGGTCATGGCCATCAAGATGACGCTCTACCGCACCTCGGCCGACACCAAGATCATCGGGCACCTGATCGACGCCGCCCGCAACGGCAAGCAGGTGGCGGTGGTGATCGAGCTCAAGGCGCGCTTCGACGAGGCCGCCAACATCAGGTGGGCCGGCCATCTGGAAGAGGTTGGCATCCACGTCACATACGGGGTGCTGGGCCTGAAGACCCATTCCAAGCTCATCCTGGTCGTCCGCCAGGACTATGACGGCCTGCGCCGCTATGCCCATATCGGCACCGGCAACTATCATGCCGGCACGGCGAGGCTTTATTGCGACCTCGGCATGCTCACTTGCGACGAGGAAATCGGCAAGGATCTCACCGAGCTGTTCAACTATTTGACCACCGGTTGCCGGCCGTCGCGGAAATACCGCAAGCTGCTGGTGTCGCCGAAAGCAATGAAAAAGGCCTTGATCGCCAAGATCGAGCGGGAGATATCGTTGCACTCCAGCCAATCGCCGGGTCTCATCCGCCTCAAGACCAACGCCTTGGAGGACGCCGACATCACCCAGGCTCTCTATCGGGCGTCCCAGGCGGGGGTTATGGTCGAGCTGCTGATCCGCGACACCTGCCGCCTCCGTCCCGGCATCCCGGGCCTGTCGGAAAACATCACCGTCGGCAGCATTGTCGGGCGTTTCCTCGAACACACCCGCGTCTACTATTTCCAAAACGGCGGCGACGAGGAATATTTCATCGGCTCGGCCGATTTGATGCGGCGCAACCTGCAAAGCCGCGTCGAGACCTTGACCCCGGTGGAAGATCCGGCGCTGCGCGAGGAACTGCACGCCTACCTGCAAACCCAATTGATGGATCGGCGCAGCGCCTGGGACATGCAGTCCGACGGCGGCTATATTCAGCGTGGCTCCGGCACCCGCGGCATCGCGGGCTGCCAACAGCAACTGATCGCCGCCGCCGGAAAACGGCATTTCGAAGCCACCCGCTTGCGCAAACGAAAACCCAGAACCATCGCCAGGCGAACCATCAAATAGGCCTCTGGGCATGGGCCGGGACGACAGTCGGCGAGAAAGCGCCCGCATGAAAATCCTCTATCTCTTGCGTCACGCCAAATCGAGCTGGAAGGATACGTCCCTCGACGATTTCGACCGCCCCCTTAAGAAGCGCGGGCGCCGCGCCGGTAAATTGATGGCCGCCTATCTCCGCGACCAGGACATTTCCCCTGGCCTCATCCTTTGTTCGGCCGCCAAGCGGGCGCTTCAAACCTTGCGGTACGTCCACCAATCCATGGACGCAAACATTGCCGTTGAGATTGAGGAAGATTTGTATCACGCGTCGCCAAAGGGCCTCCTCGAGCGCCTTGCCCGTCTCGACGATGGGGTGGATCAGGTGATGGTGATCGGCCACAATCCCGGACTCGAGGCGCTGGCCGCGAATTTAGCCGGCGACGCCGAGGCGGGGTCGCTGAAGCGCATGGCCCGCAAGTATCCGACGGCGGCGCTGGCCGTGCTGAAGACGACTGTCAAGCGTTGGCGCGAGCTTGGTCCCGGCGGCGCCCGCCTGGAACAATTTGTTTGTCCCCGGGACCTGGAGATTTGACGGGAAGATTGACCAATCACGATGCGGGCCGGCGCCGGCCAATCTTGAAATGCTCTGGAATCACAGGAAACCCCCGCCCTCTCCGCCGCCAGGCAAACCGTCCTCGTCGTCGGGTGAAAACAGGGTCTCGACGTAGGCGAATTCCTGGCGCAGGCCGCGCCTCCCGATGAGTTTTTGCTGCGCCGCCGCCGGCAGGTCGGTGAACATGATGTGCTTTTTTGCGATCAACAGATCGATCAAATCCTCGAGCACACGGGACAGGGCGAGGTCGGATTCGAGCCATTCCTCGCCGTCTCGCTTCGCCGCGTGCTGCCGATAGAGGAAATCGCTGACTTCCTGATCGTCGGCGCCGACTTCCTCGAGGCCATCTTCTCGCGCTTCCATATGGACGGCGGTGATCATTCCGTCGGCGTCGCGCTTGACAAATGGCATCCGCCGCTTCTCCATTTAAGCTGCTGGTCAAGAACCGGCCCAGTGTAACCGTCTTGACGGCAAGCCGTAACAAAAATCCCGCCCGCCCCGGAAATTCGGGTCAGCCCTGATCGATGCGAAGGGCGATGAAGCGCAGCCCCCCCTGTCCCTCCACCAAAAAGAGCACCGACTTGCGGCCCGACGAGCGGGCCTCGTCAATCCGCGAGACGATCTGCACCGGCTGGGTCACCTTCTGCTGGCTCACCTCGACGATGAGGTCGCCGGGACGGATGCCTTTCCCGTCGGCGACGCCGCCATCCTCGACCGAGGTCACGACGACCCCCGCCGTATCCTTGCCCAGCTTGTAGCGGTCGCGCAGGTGGCTCGTCACCGATGACAGGGTCAGGCCCAATTGTTTGACGACGGTCAGATTGCTTTCCTTCGTCCCACCGCCGGTCCGGGACGCCACTTGCGGGCTGCTTTCCTCGAGTTTTCCAACGGTCACTTGGAGCCGCACCTTTTTGTTGTCTCGCCAGATCACCACCGAGACCTCTTTGTTGACTTCCGTATCGGCGACGAGGCGGGGCAAGCTGCGCATCTTGGATATGGATTTGCCGTCGAATTCGAGGATGATGTCACCGGCCTGGATTGCCGCCTGCTCGGCGGGACCGTCCTCTATGACGCTGGCGACCAAGGCTCCCTCGGCCTTTTCCAGGCCAAGAGTCTCGGCGATCTCGCTGTTCACCGTCTGGATGCGCACACCAAGCCAACCCCGGCGCACAAGTCCTTGCTCGATCAATTGACTGATGATCCGTCGAGCCGTTGAGGACGGAATGGCGAAACCGATGCCGACACTGCCCCCCGAGGGCGAGTAAATGGCCGAATTGATGCCGATGACTTCGCCTTTGGTATTGAACATCGGCCCGCCCGAGTTGCCGCGGTTGATGGAGGCGTCGGTCTGAATGAAGTCATCATAGGGGCCGGAATTGATGTCGCGGTGGTGGGCCGAGATGATGCCGACGGTGACGGTGCCGCCCAAACCGAAAGGATTGCCGATGGCGATCACCCAATCGCCGATCCGCGCTGTATCCGAATCCCCGAAACTTATGGTTTTTAGCTTGCTCTTCGACTTCACTTTGAGAACGGCAAGGTCGGTCCTGGGGTCGCGGCCGGTCAGTTCCGCCTCGAGCCGAGTGCCGTCCTGAAGAATAACGGTGATTTTGTCGGCCTCCGCGATCACGTGGTTGTTGGTCACCACATAGGTTTCGCCTTGGCTGTTGGATTCGACGATGAATCCCGACCCCAAGGCGGTGATCCGGCGTTGGCGCTGTTGCGGGCGGTTGCGCTCGAAAAACTCTTTGAAGAATTCCTCGAAAGGCGAGCCGGGAGGAAATTGGGGAATTTGCGGTCCGCCGCCGCCTTCGACCGTCTGGGTGGTGGAAATGTTCACCACGGCGGGAAGAAGCTCTTCCGCCAGATCGGCGAAGCTTTCCGGCACCGCCTTGGCGTTGGCCGTCACCGAGGCGGCGATGAAACCAAAAGCGATGAAAACGGCCGCCAACCAGGCGGCCGGTGAGCGGATGGAAGCCGAACTCAACCGCCGGGCACGGGCCGCTCCAAAGTTCAAGTGATTCACTTCAAGGTTCTCCACGCATTTCGGACTTTTCAAACCACACTGGATTTAGAGCATCACCGCCCCATTGCCAAGGACCGGAACGGCGTGTTGGCGGGGCCGTATGAAGCAAAAAAATATAGGAACCAAGGCCCCGCGAACACAATAATGCGATCACCCGCGGATCAGCCAAACGATGCCGACGCCGATGATCGCCGCCGTCAGTCCGGCGGTCCGCAAGATACCCTGGGGCTGCGCCAGCACTTTCAGCATCATCCTTTTCATGGCGTCGGGAAAAAGGGCGTAAATGGCCCCTTCGATGGCGATTGCCAAGGCCAGCGCGGTCATGAAATCGGTCATGGTCGCCTCCGTCGATCTCGGCGGTGGATGTCGCCGCGCGGCTCGCCAAAGAGGGCGCCGTCGGCGCGCCTTGAACGCCGCGGCGCCGCCGCCGGCCCCTCATGCCGGCTCAACGACCAGGTTTCTTCCTTTTGGATTTGCCGGTGATGTCACGGAAAAACCGGAAAAAGTCGCCATCCGGCGGACCGATATAACGCGTCGACTCGCCGGGGAGCCCTTCACTGAGCGCGTTCATGGAAACCCAAAAATCGAAAAAGTCGCGGTCCTGGCCGTAGGCGGCGTTATAAGTATTTTGCGCCTTGGCCTCGCCCTGGCCGCGCAGGATATCTCCTTTCTTTTGGGCGTTGGCTTGGATGATCGTACGCTGCTTGTCGGCATCGGCGCGGATGCGTTTCGCGTCTTTCTGCCCCTCGGCGCGTATCTTGCGGGCCTCCTGCTCGCGCTGGGTCTGCATGCGGCGGAAAATCGCCTGGCTGTTTGCTTCCGGCAGATCGACCCGCTTCAGCCGCACGTCGAGGACGTTGATGCCGAAAGCCGTGCCTTGCAGTTTGACCCGATCGGCGATGTTGCGGATGAGCTTGCCCCGTTCCGCCGTTAGAAGGGTGGCCAAGGAGACTTCACCGAAAACGGCGCGAAGGTTGGCGTTGATGAGGTTGCCCAGGCGGATTTGCATGCCGCGTTCGTTGCTCACCGTCTGGTAAAACTTCAGGGGATTCTCGATCCGGTAGCGGGCGAAGGCGTCGACCACCAATTGTTTCTGATCGCTGGTCGGCACTTCCTCGGCTTTGGCGTCGAAATCGAGAACCCGCTTGTCGAAAGCAACAACGTTCTGGAT
>DUZD01000076.1 GCA_013349695.1 Rhodospirillaceae bacterium | reverse complement strand
CTCTTAGCGCTTTGCGGACAACAACCGTTTGAGGAAAGCCGCCGCTTGCCCGTAAATGCCGGGCTCGATGCTTTCGCGGGGACCAGCGACATTGAGCGAGACGACGTGGTTGGCGACAAGCCATTGCATCACGGTTTCGTTGGCCGCCGGATCGTCGGGATCGGCCACCAGCAGCGGCCGGCCCAGTTCCCCGGCGATGTCGATCGTCAAAGCCGTTCCGCCCGCCGGTTGGCCGTGGATCAAGATCAGCGTCGCGTCCGAATCGCCGACGTTGAGGCGGGTGCGCGCTCCGTAGGCTTGGCTTGGTGTTTCCCGCATGGGGTAGCGCCGGGGAATCCGCCCATCCTCGGCCCGGCGCCCCCTCGGGCACCAACCGCCACAGCCGATACCCAGTTCCAGCGCCACATCCAGGGCGGCCCGGTCGACTCCCGTCTGCCCGCCGGAAACGATCTTCTCAAGCACGCGGCGCATGTCGCCTGACCGCGTCACGCCTCGACGCGCCGAGGAAGCGGATAACGCCATCGTATGGGTACCATATGTCGGATTTGGACCACTGGAGACGAGGCCGCCGGCAACGGCAACGCGCCGGCTCCGGGACGGCGGAGTGTGGGGCGTTCAGGCCGCCGCCTTCTCGGTAAGCAGTTCTTCCAGTTTTTCGGTGGCTTTGTCCTTGTCGATATTCTCGACCGCCGCCAGCTCGCGAGACAAACGGTCGATCGCCGATTCGTAGATCTGGCGCTCACTGAAGGATTGTTCGGGTTGGCTGGTGTCGCGGTGCAAGTCGCGAACCACCTCGGCGATTGAAATGGGATCGCCGGAGTTGATCTTGGCTTCATATTCCTGGGCCCGGCGGCTCCACATGGTGCGCTTGACCCGGGCTCGGCCTTGCAGCGTGGTCAGCGCCGAATCCATGATTAAGGGGCTGCTCAATTTGCGCAGGCCCGACGTCTCGACCTTGGAGGTCGGGACACGCAAGGTCATTCGCTCGCGGACGAACGAGATGACGAAAAGCTGCAGTTCATGACCGGCGATTTCTTGGGTTTCGATGCTGAGGACCTTGCCGACACCGTGCGTGGGATAGACGACGAAATCGCCAGGGTTGAACAAAAATTGTTCAGCCATTTTTTATTTCTCCCCTCAGCCAATTATTGGCTTCTTCAATCAACGACTTTCCACCCTCGAAAGGCCGGCCCTTCAGCGCCGCGAAACGGCCGGAAGAAGGGAATTTTTCACTTTCCCACCATCACAATTTGTCCGCCGGCGACGCCCAAGCCGGCTTCGCTTTCAGCCCTTTGCCGGCGTCGAGACATGAAACAGCCGTCTTTGGCCAATGCCTCCGAACCGCCTACAACGGGTATCAAAAAAAACCGAGCTATCGCGGATTGCCGGTGCCCACTCCATTGCCCGGTGAGGATCGAAAAATGTTCCACCCCACAACCAAAGCCGGCTACGTCAGGCCGGCAAGAAAAAACTATAACATATTAAAACAATGAAAAAAAGTCCCCCCGCTGCCTACCCATTGGGCCACGACAAACACTTGCTTGCCGGGCCCGGCGCCACCGGCGAAAGGTGTTTGGCGGTGGCCGGCTGGCGGTTGTCAATGTGGCGGCCGGCCCTTTAGCGGCCTTTTCCAGGCTTGGTGCTCAGATACTTGAGCTTGTCGGGTTTGCCATCCCATTCCTCGCCGTCGGCGGGCGCTATGCCCTTGCGGGTGATGTTGGGCCATATATCGGCGTACTCGGTATTGATCTCAAGCCACTTTTCGAGGCCCGGGTCGGTATCGGGCACGATCGCCTCGGCGGGACATTCGGGTACACAGACACCACAGTCGATGCATTCGTCGGGATGAATGACCAGGAAATTCTCACCCTCGTAGAAACAGTCCACCGGGCAGACCTCGATGCAGTCCATAAATTTACATTTGATGCAGTTTTCGATGACGATGTAGGTCATCGGCGTCTCCGTTGAATATCCATAACCGTTAGCTTCGTTAAGCCAGTAGCGGGCATTTTTGTTGGCCGCGCGGAAAATATATCAACTTGGCGGTAAGTCAAGCCGTTGCCGCACCCGTTTGCGAGCCTCGCCGCTGTCGCGGTCGGAGACGTATATCAGGCCGGCGACGCGGCGGACAAGATTGGATTCATAGTGGTGCAAATGGCCGTCGGCATAGGCCACTTCCCACAGCATTTCGATCATGCGAATTCTTTCATCATTGGAATATCGGTCCTTGATGACCCGGGTGAAGCCGTAAAGCTGGGCTGATTCCGCCGCCGCCTTCCGTCCAGCCTCGAGCAGATCCTCGAGCTCCGAGGCATCGAGGCCGAAACTGGCTTCGAGCAGGGATGCGATGGTGCTAAGCTCTTCGTGGTCGACACGGTCGTCCATCGAGGCCGCCTCGATCAGCAAAGCCGCCGCCGCAAGCTGCAAGTCATCGGCGCCGTGATCGCCCTTGGCCGCCGACTCGGGAGGTTGTTCGGCAAGGAGTAGTGCCTTGATCCTGGTGAGCATGGCTCTGCCTACCACACCATCGGAGCATGGGGCAACCCTGAGAAAATTAGGGGTTTTCGACACGCCCGTCCCTTGTTTCGCCGATCGGGACAAGTTAACCCGGCAACCATGACCAAGGCGTCCGACCTCCATCACGACAGGCTCGCCGCGGAAGCTGGCCGCCGGCTGCATGCCGATGCCGCGATTAACAACCGCGACCCCATCCTCGCCGTCCTCGGCCGGCATCTGCCGGCCTCGGGAACGGTGCTGGAGGTGGGGTCGGGAACCGGCCAGCACGCCGCTTATTTCGCGCCCCGTTTTCCGGCCTTGACCTGGCAGCCGAGCGATCCCAACCCCGAGATGCGCCGGTCCATCGCCGCCTGGGCCAAGGAAGCGGCGGCCTCCAATCTCAAACCACCGATCGAGCTCGACGCGCGGGCCGCCACCTGGCCGATCGGGGAAGCGGCGGCGATCGTCTGTGTGAACGTGATTCACGTTTCCCCCTGGGCGGCCACGGCCGGCCTGATGAAAGGGGCCGGACGGCTGCTCGGACCGGACGGCCTGCTTTATCTCTATGGCCCCTACCGGGTCGGCGGAGTTCACACGGCGGCCAGCAACGCCGCCTTTGACCGATCCCTGAAAACGCGCAATCCGGAATGGGGTCTTCGCGAGGTGGAAGAAGTCAAGGAAGCGGCCATCGAAAACGGCCTACGATTCCTCGAAACCGTCGACATGCCCAGCAACAACCTGTCGGTCCTTTTCAGCGGACCGCTCCGCATTCTCCGCGCCTGACGGCAATACCACGCGGCGGCCGAAACAGGGTTCCTTGTTACGCCTTCCCCTTGAGCCGGTCGGTGGCCCGGCGGTCGGCTTTGGTCGGCCGGCCGGCGCCGGGCGGGCGAATGGCGCCGGGCGGGCGAATGGCGGCGGCGGCGCGGGCGGCCCCCTCGTCACGGTTCCTCGGCCATGGCGGCTCGAGATCGGCATAAAGGATCCTGGCTTCCGTCGCCGGTCCGCGCCGGGCTCCAAGGGCGCGGACTTCGACCACCCGGATGTGGGGGCCTTTGGAAAAAGTCAGGACATCACCGACTTTCAAAGCGTGGTGGGCCTTGATCGCCCTGGTTCCGTTGACCCGGATACGGCCCTCGGCCGAGAGCTTGGTGGCCAGCGACCGGCTTTTGAAAAACCTGGCGTACCACAGCCATTTATCAAGACGGATGGTGCCGGCACTCGGCTTTCGAGACGGTGAATGGACGGTCATGAGATCATGAAAGATGGGCCGGACGACGCAGTTTGGCGAAGGGAGAATCGGTCTTTGCGGGAGGGGTGCGCGGCGGCCGGACGGTGTTTTTGCGGCGCCGCCGCAAGCTGAAGGTGACCCCGTCGCCCGAACCGTTGGCTCGATAGCCGAGCGCCGCCAGGATTTCCGCCATTCCGTCGGCGCCGCGGCCGGCCAGAGACAGCAACTCCGGGTCGGCGGCGAAGGGGCCGGAGCGGGACAGGACCCAGGCCCGCGCCGCCAGCCGCTCAAGCATGTCGACGCGTACGGCAAGTTCCTTGAGCGGCCGATAGCCGATGGCGGTGTAGAAACGCCTCGGCACGCCGTTTGCCATGGGCAGCGAAACCCGTGCCATGATGGGAACCGGCGGCGTCTTCAGCCGCTGATGAATCGCCCACAGGGTGGCCCGCATTTCCACCGCCGCCGGCTTTACGAGGGCGGGGAAAAAGACGCTCTCGCGGCCGATGCGAATTCCCAGCAACCGCAAGGCGCGGCGGCCGGCGCGATCGAGCGCCGTCAGCTGCTTTTCGGCGTCCCGCCGGGACATCGAGCCCAGGGATTCGGAAAGCTGGAAGACGAGGCCGCGCGCCGCCCCATCGAGCGGCGCCGCAAGCGCTCGGGCGAGCGGCGCCAGCCGCTCGGCAACGGTGCTCCGAAGCCATGCCGCCAAACGGTTGCGCAGCCTTTCGCGCTGATCCGTCTCTAAAAGCTCGCTCGACAGGGGTTCGATGCTTGGCCTCAGCAAGTCCGGACCAGGCATCAGCCGCGCCACCTCTTCATGGCGCCAAAAGACGCGCCCCTGGGATGACAGGTGAAAGGCGCCGTCGGCATCGGATGCGAGACGCTTTACCCGATCAGCGATTTCCCGCCCCAGTCCCCGCCGCGCCGCGCTGCTGAGCACTTTCGAGCCGGCATTGCCGCCGCCACCGTCGGTGAGAAAACGGAAGCCCTGCAAATGGCCGATGAAATGGCCTTCCACTGTCACCCCGCCGTCGGATTCGACCGCCGTCGTCAGGACACCGCGGTCCTTCATGCGGCTCAACAGAACGGTGGTGCGGCGATCGACGAACCGCTGAGTCAGGCGGTCGTGCAAGGCATCCGACAGTTTGTCCTCGATGGCGCGGGTCCTCTCCTGCCAATGGCCGGCATCGTCCAGCCAGCCGCCGCGGAAGGAAACATAGGTCCAAATGCGGATGCCGGCGATGCGGCCGACCAAGGTTTCGATATCGCCGTCGGCGCGATCGAGGCGGGCGGCCTGGGCGGCAAACCAATCGGTCGGCAGCCGGCCACCGGCGCCGCTTGTCCCGACGGCCATCAAGTGGCGGTAAATACGGCCCAAGAGGCGGGCGTGGGCGCCGCTCATGGTTTTGCGGAAATCGGGAATCCGGCAGACCTCCCACAGCAGGCGGACGGCTTCCTCGGTGCCGGCCAGACCGGCGATTTCCCCGTCCCCGCCGAGCGCCGTCAAGGCCGCTTCGTCGTCGGCCTCCCGGGCCTTCGACAGGCCCGGCTCGCTCGGCGGCAGCGAAAGGCTTTTTTGCAACGCCCCCAGCGATGAAAAGCAGAGGTTCGGGTTGCGCCAGAAAAGGCTTTTCAGCGCCTCGAAACGGTGGTTCTCGATGCGCTCGACCGTTTGCGCGTCAAAAACCCCGGCCTCGGCGGTGGTGCCGAAGGTGCCGTCGTTCATGTGGCGGCCGGCGCGGCCGGCGGTCTGCGCCAGTTCCGCCGCCGACAGTTCCCTGAATATCCGTCCGTCGAACTTGCGCCAGCTGGAGAAGGCGACATGATCGACGTCCATGTTGAGGCCCATGCCGATGGCGTCGGTGGCCACCAGGTAATCGACCTCGCCGGCCTGATACATGCCGACCTGGGCGTTGCGGGTGCGCGGGCTCAGCGCCCCCAGAACCACCGCCGCGCCGCCGCGTTGCCGGCGGATCAATTCGGCCAGCGCGTAAACGTCGGCGGCCGAGAAGGCGACCACGGCGCTCCTTGGCGGCAGACGGGTGATCCGCCGCTGGCCCGAATACCGCAAGGTGGAAAAGCGCCGCCGGAATTGGAACCCGACCTCGGGCACCAGGCGGCGGAGAAGGGGCCTGATCGTCTCGGCGCCCATGAACATGGTTTCCTCCTCGCCGCGGGCGTGAAGCAGGCGGTCGGTGAATACGTGGCCGCGGTCGCCGTCGGCGCACATCTGTACCTCGTCGATGCCCAAAAAGGCGGTCCGCCGGCCGATCGGCATCGATTCGACGGTGCAGATGAAATAGCGCGCCCGCGCCGGGACGATCTTTTCCTCGCCGGTGATCAGGGCGACCTGGCCGTTGCCCTTGACCTTCACCGCCCGCTCGTAATTCTCCCTGGCCAGCAACCGCAAGGGGAAGCCGATCATGCCGCTTTGGTGTCCGAGCAGGCGTTCCATGGCCAAGTGGGTCTTGCCGGTGTTGGTGGGTCCCAAAATGGCGGTGACGCGGAGCCGCGATGATGAGGTATCGATTTGCATGGTTTTTTAAGAATCGCAGGTTCGGGGCTCTAGTGGTCCAAATCCGACATATGGTACCCATACGACGGCTTTCCGAGTTCATCCGGCCAGGCGCGCGGCGCGCCGTGATGCCGACGCATCACAAGCGCTGCGCAACGGCGCCGGGGGGCTCGGAAAGCCGCCCTTCTGGTCGCGTTATTCGTTTCCTCGGGGCGTCAGGCACCCTTGACGATGCTGCCGGCATCGCCGGCGGGCGCCTTCCTACCGAGGAAACGAATAACGTGATCGTATGGGTACCATATGTCGGATTTGGACCACTAGTTCCAAAGTTTTCTCTTTTTGGCCCGCCGGACCATGGGCACGAAGGCGACGGGCAAGGTCTTCGTCGTCTTAAGATTGCCGGTTTCGTCCTTGATCCCGCAATAGAGCGTTTGCGGCTCGTCAACGCGGCCAATGGGAATGACCATGCGGCCGCCGGGTTTGAGCTGTTCGACCAGGGCTTGGGGAATACGTTCCGGCGCGGCGGTGACAATGACGGCGTTGAAAGGCGCTTCCTCGATCCAGCCTTCATGGCCGTCGCCGGTTTTTACCTCGATATTCCCGTAGCCCAGCCGCTGAAGACGCCGGCGCGCGCTGGCCGCCAGCTTTTCGATGGTCTCGATAGTATAAACCCGTTCCGCCACTTCCGCCAGAACCGCCGCCTGATAGCCGCTGCCGGTGCCGATCTCCAGTACCCGGTGGTTTTTCTCGAGGTCGAGAAAGTCGGTCATCGCCGCCACTATGTAGGGCTGCGAGATGGTTTGCCCGTGGCCGATGGGAAGGGGCCGGTTCAAGTAGGCGCAAGGGCTGTCGGCGGATGGCAGGAATTCATGCCGCCGCACCTTGGCCATCGCCGCCATCACCCGTTCCGAGAACCGCGGCCGCCCGGTCCATGAATCGGTGGCGCGGGCCTCGTCCTCGATTTCCACGAGCAGGCGTTGGTGTGCATTCGCCAGTTTCTTATCGACCATGAGTGCCACCTCCAATTCCCAACCAGCTTTGCGGAGAGGAGCGGTTTGCGTCAAGCTCGTAAAGGGAAAAAATTGAGCAAGGGAGACCGCCATGGCGCTCGCCCCCGCCAGCTCCGCCTTCGCCAAAACCCTTCTCGCCGGCTCTTACTCGCGCCGAACCGATATTCTCGGGCCAGCCGAATGGGGCTTGCGATTGCCGCCGCTTCCGCACATATTTCGTCGTGAAAGCTCACCTTAATCATGAGGATTCCCAAGAATACCATGGCCAAGGAAAAATTCACCTTCCAGGCGGAAGTCAGCAAGCTTCTCGACATCGTCGCCCATTCCCTTTACAGCCAAAAGGAAATTTTCCTCCGCGAGCTGATCTCGAACTCATCGGACGCCTGCGACCGGCTCCGTTACGCCGCGCTCACCGAATCCGGGATGATCGAAGGCGACGGCGAGTTCAGGATCGAGATTTCCACCGATGGCAAAAAGCGCGTGCTCACCGTTTCCGACAACGGCATCGGCATGAGTCGCGACGACTTGGTCGAATCCCTGGGCACCATCGCCCGTTCCGGCACCCAGGCGTTCCTGGCCGGGTTGAAAGGCGACCAGTCCAAGGACATGGACCTCGTCGGCCAGTTCGGGGTCGGTTTCTATTCAGCCTTCATGGTCGCCAAGAAAGTCGAAGTGCTGAGCCGCAAAGCCGGCGAACAGGAAGCCTGGTTATGGACCTCGGACGGCAAGGGCGAATTCACCATCGACAAAGCCGAGCGCCAAGGCAGCGGCGTCACCGTCACCCTTTTTCTGAGCAAGGGCGAGGGTGAATTCCTCGAACAGGAGCGCCTCGAGACCATCGTCAAGTCGTACTCGGACCACATCGGCATTCCGATCGTCTTCCTCGACGGCAAGGAGGAAAAGACCCTGAACACGGCCTCGGCGCTTTGGACCCGGCCGAAGAAGGACATTTCCGAGGACCAGTACAAGGAATTCTACCACCACGCCGGACATGCCTTCGACGATCCCTGGATGATCCTGCATAACAGTGTCGAGGGGGTGCTTTCCTACACCAACTTGTTGTTCATTCCATCGCTGCCGCCTTTCGATCTCTTCCATTCCAGCCGCAAGGGTCACGTCAAGCTCTATGTCAAGAGGGTGTTCATCACCGACGACTGCGAGGGCTTGTTGCCGCCATATTTGCGCTTTCTCCGCGGCATCGTCGATTCCGAGGATCTGTCGCTCAACATCAGCCGCGAGATGCTGCAAAAGGACCCCAAACTGGCCCGGATCCGCTCCGGCCTGGGTAAAAGGGTATTGGCCGAGTTGAAGAAAAAGGCCGACAAGAAAGCCGACGAATACGCCGAATTCTGGGACAACTTCGGCGCCGTCCTCAAGGAGGGCCTTTACGAGAACTTCGAAAACCGCGACAAGATTTTGCCCCTCTGCCGGTTCAAAACCACCGCCGGCGACGAACTGATCAGTCTGGATACTTACGTCGAGCGGATGAAGGACGGCCAGGAAGCCATCTTCACGATCAGCGGCGGGGATTCGGAATTACTCGCCAAGAGCCCGCAACTGGAAGGCTTCAAGGCGCGTCGGGTGGAAGTGCTCCTGCTCACCGACCCCATCGACGAGTTCTGGGTTCCCACTCTCGGCGATTACAGGGACAAGCCGTTCAAATCGGTGACCCGCGGCGGCGCCGATTTGGATAAGATCGCCGCCGCCGAGGACGGCAAACAAAAAGACGAAAACAAGGAAAAAGAGGAAACGCCCGAACTTGCCTCGCTGATCGCCGCTTTCAAGACCGCCTTGGGCGAGGCGGTCAAGGACGTCACCGCCTCGGAGCGGCTGACCGACAGCCCCGTCTGCCTGGTCGCCGGCGAGGGCGACATGGACATGCATTTGGAAAGGATGCTGAAGCAACACCACCAACTGGGAGCGCGGATGGCCAGCGCCCGCGTCCTCGAGCTCAACCCCAAGCACCCTTTGATCAAGCGGCTGGCGGAGCTGGCCAAGGACGGCGGCGACGGCCTGGATGACGCCGCCCACCTGCTTCTCGATCAAGCGCGCATCGCCGAAGGCGAGCCGCTTGCCGATCCGGCCGACTTTTCGCGCCGCCTTTCGCTGATGATGGAAAAGGGGCTGGCCTAGCCCGAATTATTCAGCGCGCCCAGGCATTGAGCAATATTGATTCAAAACCTGAAAGAATTGGATTCGATCATTGCACCATGCGTCCGACCTGACGACTTTATCAACAGTATCGGCCACGAAGAGACCAAAACCCCAGCCATAAATTAGAACGCTCAAAATTCCGAATTCATCCATACCCTCGCTGCTTCCAG
Organism: Rhodospirillaceae bacterium; assembly: GCA_013349695.1. GTDB lineage: Bacteria > Pseudomonadota > Alphaproteobacteria > Rhodospirillales > 2-02-FULL-58-16. The sequence goes on along the minus strand of DUZD01000076.1, from coordinate 1,282 downwards.
TGAAACGCAGCTCTTTCGGCCTCTTGGTATGTGTTTATTTGGAGCCGACCAGGACTTTGATTTCCTTTTCATCTCCGGCCTGAACTTGGAACTCGGTCTCGGCCTGAATGGTTCCGCTTTTCATGAAGAGGTAATAGGTCCCCTCCGGCAGGGTGAAGATGGGCGTTGCCGAGGAGCTGTAGGCCACATCCTTACGTTTGCCCTCAAGATCGGCCTTGGGTTCCTTGACCCACCAGCCGAGCCCGCTGGTCATTTGCTGGCCGCTTTTGGCGTCTTCGGCGACCAGCTTAACCGAACCGGCATTGAGAAACACCGGCTGTTCCGTCGCCTCATCGGCCTTGACCTCTACCTGGACGGCCGTGCTGGCGTTACCGATCTTGACGTAGACGCGATAGGATCCCTCTGGCAGGATAAATAGAGGAACCGCGCTGCTCTGATAGGAGACGTTCTTGTAAGTGCCATCAAGATTGGGCTTGGGTTCGGTGATCCTCCAGCCAAGGCCGCTGTCGTAACGCTTGCCGCCCTCTTTATTGAAGGCCGCCAACTTCAAGTAACCGGCATTCAGAGGAACCGCCTGCTCGGTGATTTCATCGGCCTTGACGTCAACTTGAATAACGGCGCTGGCGTCGCCGGTCTTGACGAGCACCCGGTAGGTTCCCTGGGGCAGAATGAACAGGGGGACGGCACTGCTCTGGTAGGAGACGTTCTTGTAAGCGCCCTCAAGATTGGCCTTGGGTTCGGTGATCCTCCAACCCAAGCCTTTATCGACCCGAGATCCGCCTTCCTTAAGGAAAGCCGCCATTTTGAGATAGCCGGCGTTGAGGATCACGGCTTGCTCGGTGGCCTCGGCGGCCTTCACCTCAACTTGAGTAACAGCGCTGGCGTCGCCGGTCTTGACGAGCACCCGGTAAGTTCCCTGGGGCAGGATAAACAGAGGAGCCGCACTGCTCTGGTAGAAGACGTTCTTGTAAACGCCCTCAAAACTGGCCTTGGGTTCGGTGATCCTCCAACCCAAGCCTTTATCGACCCGAGATCCGCCTTCCTTAAGGAAAGCCGCCAGTTTCAGGTAACCGGCGTTGAGATTGAAGCGGTGTTCAACGGCCTTTGAGGCGTCAACCTCGATGATGGTTTCGGCGCTGGCGTCACCGGTCTTGACGTGCACCCGGTAAGTTCCCGAAGCCAGCTTGAGTACGGGCTTTGCGTTGCTTGTGTAGGTAATGTTCTTGTAGGAGCCGTCCTGATTTGGCTTAGGCTCGGTGATTCTCCAGCCCAGGCCCTTTTC
>DUZD01000075.1 GCA_013349695.1 Rhodospirillaceae bacterium | reverse complement strand
ATCTCTCCGGGACGGTTGTCGCCGATGCTGGTCCGCTGGCCGGGCTGACGGGGCTTGAAAGGCTCTATCTTTCCGGGACGGGTGTCGCCGATGCCGGTCCGCTGGCCGGGCTGACGGGGCTGAGACGGCTCGATATCTCCGGGACGAAGTTCGGCAAGAAAACGATCAAGGGATTGCGCAAGGCCTTGCCGAAAACGACCATCATATTCAAAGAAGAAGAGTAAAGAATACCCCCACTCACTCCTCCAGGCGCGGAGGTGCGGGGTCAGGACTTGCATTGCCGCATTCGGCCGGGTTTTATGAACGAGGAACGCGGATGAACGGGGAGGGGGGGAAAACCGCGACGGATAACCCAAGCACTGAAATGTACAAGCTTGTGAAATATCTTCGGGAACTGGGAAAATCGTGACAATTCCCGAGCTCCCGAGACAACATCGGGCCGAGGCCAGGGGCATTATCCGTTCAAGCGGCGCCGGCGCGATTCCACGTCAGTGGATATTGCCCTAGCCAGACGGTCCGCGAACCGCTAAAAGCATGGTTCAAGACCTAGAAACCCACGGCAAGATTCATCACATGGTCACGGTCATCCTGGTCATCCATTTGGTTTTGGCCATCGTTTTGGTCGCCACCGTCCTTCTTCAGCGCAGCGAAGGCGGCGGTTTGGGCATGGGCGGCGGCGGCGGCGGCGGCATGGGCGGCTTCATGACCAGCCGCTCGACGACCAGTTTGCTGACCCGGGCGACGGGGATAACCGCCGCCGCGTTCATGACGACCAGTCTTTTGCTCGCCATCCTTTCCGGCGGCGACCGCGAGTCGCGCTCGATCCTCGACAGACCGGCTCCGGAGACCTCGGAGCCGGCGGCTCCGGCGGCGCCAGCGCCGCCGAGCGCCCCCCTGGGACAATAGGGCCGCTTTTTCCCTTTCCGTGAATTACCTATCTGGCGTACAGTGTCGGTCCATGACGCGGTTCATATTCATCACCGGCGGCGTGGTTTCATCACTTGGCAAGGGATTGGCGGCGGCAGCCCTGGGAGCTATTCTCCAGGCCCGCGGCTTCAAGGTCCGTCTGCGCAAGCTCGACCCTTACATCAACGTCGATCCGGGAACCATGAGCCCTTATCAGCATGGCGAGGTCTATGTCACCGACGACGGCGCCGAGACCGACCTCGACCTTGGCCATTACGAGCGCTTCACCGGCGTCGCGGCGCGGCAAAGCGACAACATCACCACCGGACGGATCTATTCCGACGTCATCGCCAGGGAGAGGCGCGGCGATTATCTGGGCGCCACCATTCAGGTGATTCCCCATATCACCGACGCCATCAAGGAGTTCATCCTGAGCGACCTCGGCGACGAGGATTTCATCCTCTGCGAGATCGGCGGCACCGTCGGCGATATCGAGAGCCTGCCTTTTCTCGAAGCCATCCGCCAGTTGGGCAACGAGTTGGGGGAGCGGGCCATGTACATTCACGTGACCTTGTTGCCTTTCATCCAGGCGGCGGGGGAACTGAAAACCAAACCCACCCAGCATTCGGTGAAGGAATTGCTCAGCGTCGGCATCCAGCCGGACTTGCTGCTGTGCCGCGCCGAACATAAAATTCCGCAAGGCGAGCTGCGGAAAATCGCCCTTTTCTGCAACGTCCGCGTCGAGGCGGTGATCCCGGCCCTGGATGTCGACACCATCTATGCGGCGCCGATCAGTTACCATGTCGAGGGACTGGACGATCAGGTCTGCCGCCATTTTGGGATCGACGCCCCGGGCCCGGACCTGAGTCGCTGGCGGGACATCGTCGACAGGGTCACCAAACCCGAAGGCGGTGCCACCATCGCCATCGTCGGCAAATACACCGGTCTCCTCGACGCATACAAATCCCTGAGCGAGGCCTTGGTCCACGGCGGCATCGCCAATAACGTCCGCGTCAACATGAAATGGATCGAGGCGGAAATTTTCGAGCGCGAGGACACCGTCGACCACCTCGACGGAGTACACGGAATCCTCGTCCCCGGAGGTTTCGGCGAACGGGGCGCCAAAGGCAAGATCGCGGCGGCCTGTTTCGCCCGCGAACGCGCAATCCCCTATTTCGGCATCTGTCTGGGCATGCAGATGGCGGTTGTCGAGTTGGCCCGCAGCCTGGCCGGAATCAAGGACGCCGGATCCACCGAGTTCGGCGTCTGCAAGGAGCCGGTCATCGGCTTGATGACCGAATGGATGCGCGAAGGAATCGTCGAGAAACGCCAAACCAACGGCGACTTGGGTGGCACCATGCGGCTCGGCGCCTATGAAGCCTGCTTGCGCCGGAAAAGCCGGATTCTCGCCATCTACGACAGCGAGACCATCGTCGAGCGCCACCGTCACCGCTACGAGGTCAATACCAGATACCTGGACGTTTTGGAAAAGGCCGGCATCCATTTTTCCGGCATGTCGCCGGATGGGGTGCTGCCGGAAATCGTCGAGCTTCCTTCTCATCCCTGGTTCATCGGCGTCCAGTTCCATCCCGAACTGAAATCCAAGCCCTTCGATCCTCACCCCCTGTTCACTTCCTTCGTCGGCGCCGCCATCGACCAGGCGCGTCTGGTTTAGCCGGCGGCTTGGCGATGGCAATGCCCCGCCACGTCGGCATCGGCGATCTCGTCCTCGGCAACGATCTGCCGATGGTGTTGATCGCCGGCCCCTGCGCCATGGAAAGCCCCGGCCACGCCATCGAAACCGCCGCCGCGCTCAAGGAAATGGCGGTCCGGCTGGATGTCGGGTTGATCTATAAAACCTCTTTCGACAAGGCCAACCGCACCTCGATCAAGAGTTCTCGCGGCGTCGGCATGGCCGACGCCCTGCCGGTGTTCGTCGAAATCCGGGAATCCCTGGGCATCCCGGTGCTCACCGATGTCCACCAGGCCGACCAGTGCGAAATCGTCGCCGAAGCCGTGGACGTTCTTCAGGTTCCAGCCTTCCTCTGCCGGCAGACCGATTTGCTGCTGGCGGCCGGCGCCGCCGGCCGCGCCGTCAATGTCAAGAAAGGCCAGTTCCTGGCGCCGTGGGACATGGTCCATGTGGTCGAGAAAATCGCCACTACCGGCAACGACAATATCCTCGTCTGCGAACGCGGCAGCAGTTTCGGTTACAACAGCCTCGTTTCCGATTTCAGATCCCTGCCCATCCTCGCCCAGACCGGATATCCCGTGGTTTTCGACGCCACCCATTCGGTGCAGCAGCCGGGCGGCCAGGGGGCGGCCACGGGAGGGCAGCGCGAATTCGCTCCAATCCTCGCCAGGGCCGCCGTCGCCATTGGCGTCGCCGCCGTCTTCCTGGAGACCCATCCGGATCCGGTCATGGCTATTAGTGATGGACAAAACATGATATTTATCAATCAGTTACATGAAATTATTGAGACATTAATTGAGTTTGACCGGCTAGCCAAGGCAAGACCGGTTTCCTTGCCGAAGGAATCGTCCTAGAATGAAACGGCTATGACAGCGATTATAAACATTCACGCCAGGGAAATCCTCGATTCCCGCGGCAACCCCACCGTCGAGGTGGAAGTGGACCTGGAGGAAGGCACGCGCGGACGCGGCGCCGTCCCGTCGGGCGCCTCGACCGGAATCCACGAAGCGTTGGAATTACGCGACGGCGACATGAGCCGCTACGGCGGCTTGGGCGTCATCAAGGCCTGCGAATCGGTCAACGGCGAAATTTTCGACGCCCTCTGCGGGATGGACGCCGAGCAACAATTCCTGATCGACCAGGCCATGATCGACCTGGATGGAACACCCAACAAGTCACGGCTGGGCTCCAATGCCATCCTCGGAGTCAGCCAGGCCACGGCCAAGGCGGCGGCGCTGGCGGTCGGATTGCCCCTTTACCGTTACCTGGGCGGCGCCGCCGCCCGTACCCTGCCAGTGCCGATGATGAACATCATCAACGGCGGCGCCCACGCCAACAACGCCATCGACATCCAGGAGTTCATGGTCATGCCTGTCGGCGCCGCCACCATCGCCGACGCCGTGCGGATGGGATCGGAAGTCTTCAAGGCCTTGAAGGCCGCTCTCATGGACGGTGGCTATAACACCAACGTCGGCGACGAGGGCGGTTTCGCTCCCAACCTGGCGAATTCCGACGAGGCCCTTGGTTTCGTCATGAAAGCCATCGAGGCCGCCGGCTATCATCCGGGCGACGACATTATGGTGGCGTTGGATCCGGCCTCCAGCGGATTTTACAAAAACGGAAAATACGCGCTGAAGGGCGAGGGCAAGACCTTTGACGCCGCCGGCTTAACCCGCTTCTACGAGGACTTGGTGGCGCGCTATCCCATCTTTTCCATCGAAGACGGCCTTGCCGAGGACGACTGGCAAGGCTGGAAGATGCTGACCGACACCTTGGGCGACAAGGTGCAAATTGTCGGCGACGATATTTTTGTCACCAATACGAAACGCCTGGCGGAAGGCATCGGCAAGGCAGTCGCCAACTCCATCCTGATCAAGCCCAATCAAATCGGCACCCTCGCGGAAACCCTCGAAACCGTGGAAATGGCCCACCGGGCCAGCTATGCGGTGGTGATCTCGCACCGCTCTGGGGAGACATCGGATTCGACCATCGCCAACTTTTCGGTGGCCGTCAACTCGGGCCAGATCAAGACCGGCTCGCTTTCGCGTTCCGACCGGCTGGCCAAGTACAACCAGCTCATTCGCATCGAGGAAGAACTCGGTTCCACCGCTCTCTACGCCGGCAAAAGCATCCTCAGGTAAAGTCCGGGGACAATTCATATCCTGCTTAAACGGCGGCGACTTCATGCCGGGCGCCGCGATGAAATCCGGTGACGGAAGTTCCGTCCGGCGGCGTAACGTCCTGTTAACGATTGCCGGCTAGGGTTGGCCGCAAGCTTGGGATTGTGGACGAAAATAACAACAACTGATTACACGCCACGGTGTCATGGGTCTATTATCGGAATTCCGTTCGCGGGCACGTCATGTGATCGGCCCGGTGTTGGGTATTTGCGCGATCGGCTACTTTGCCTACCACGCTTTTCACGGCGACCGGGGCCTGTCCACTTGGCGGCTGCTGCACCAACAGGTTGAAGAGTCGCGCCAGATCTACGCCGGAATCCATGCCCGCCTCGAAGTCCTCGCCAACCGGGTCAAATTGCTCAACCCTGCTAGTCTCGACCCCGACATGTTGGAGGAACGCGCCCGAATCATGCTCAATTACGGATTTCCCGACGACGTCGTGATCATCGACGACTAAAGAAACCTGCTTTTGTTCAAAACGGTGAATCTTCATGCCCCAGATCCGGTTCCCCGCAGTGGCGCAGGATATCAAGTCGGACGGCGTCGCGAAGTTGCACGCTCGCCGTCCACGCGTCGGCCGTCTTTGATTCTCGCGGATCGAGGGGTTTGCTAATAACCACAGTGATCGCCCCACGGCGGGGATATCCGGATTCCGATCGCAAAATGGAACGGGTGCCGCGAATGGTGATGGGAACCACCGGAACCCCGGCATCCACCGCCGCCGCGAAAGCGCCCATATGGAAGGGCAGCAAACCGGGCGTCCTGATGCAGGTGCCCTCGGCGAAATAAAAGAGCGCCCGCCCGCGCTGGATGACGCCGGCCAGCCGCCGGGAATCGGCTATGCCTTTGTGGGCGTCGAACCGTTCGACGAATTCCGTGCCGATGCGGCTCAGGAAGAGGCGGGGGACGAACCGTTCGATGAGCTCCGCCTTGGCGACGAAGCTGAACCGGCCTGGCAGGGCGGCGATCATGACGGCGCTGTCGAGATAACTGGCGTGGTTGGCGACGAACACGCAAGGCTGGCCGCTGGGCGGCAGATTCTCCAGCCCTCGCACCGTCAGAGGCGTGCCGGAAGCCCAGGCCAGAAAGCCGAGCGTGGCGCGGACGATGGCCCAGCACCACGTCTCCCGCGGCAAAAGGGCGACCAGCAGCCAGGCGAGGGGAGCCGCCAGCAGCAGCAGAGTCCAGGCATAGGCGGCGTAGAGTGCCGCCGCCACGGCGCTTCTCGCCCGCCGCAATCGCGGCGCCGTTCCGGCCAGGACCAGGCGCGCTATCTGCCACCAAACCGCCCTTTGCGGTCTGCCGATGTCGCCTTTCTCATAGAGTTCCCGGCTGGCGGCGCGGCGGATCTTGCCACTCGATGTCTTAAGCACGCTGCCCGGCGGCGCCAGGATGAGGTCGTCGGCGGGGCCGCCGGTGAGGTCCGTGGCGAGAGCGTTGAGCTTGCCGCGCAACTGATCCAGCGCCGCCGCCTCCCTTTTCCGGGTTTCCGCCAGGATGACCAGGCGCTCGGTGCCTGAGTCGGGGTCGGCGCCGCCGAAAACGGCGACGCTGCCTTTGCGGATGCCGGGCACGTCGCCGATGGCTTCCTCCAGCTCGTCGGGATGGATGTTGCGGCCGGCGCGAATGATGATGTCCTTGGCGCGGCCGGTGATGTAGACGTCGCCGCCGGCGATGTAGGCCCGGTCCCCTGAATCCAGCCAATCGCCCTTGAACAACTGGCGGGTCGCTTGCGGATTGCGGAAATAGCCGCTGGTCACCGATGGGCCACGGAACTGAAGACGCCCTTCCCGCCGCTCGGGAAGTTCGCGGCCACCGCCGTCGACGACCCGCATCTGGTGTCCCGGCAAAGGCCGGCCGCAGGCGACGAAACGAAGTGCCTTGGCGTCCTCCTCGCCGGCCGGAACGGCGCCGCCGGAGGCGGTGAAATCATCGCGCCGGATGCGGTCGATCAGCGGGCCGCGGTTGCGTGGCGGGAAGGCGAGGCCGACCGAGGATTCGGCCAGTCCGTACACCGGCATGATCGCCTCGCGGCGGAGGCCGTATATGGCGAAGCGTTGGTAAAACCGCTCTACCGTCTCGGGACGCACCGCCTCGGCGCCGTTGAGGGCGTTGCGCCAGGACCTCAGGTCGAGGCCATCGAGTTCCTTGTCGTCGATTCGGCGCAGGCACAGCTCGTAGGCGAAGTTGGGCGCCGCCGACAAAGTTCCGCCATGCCGATGAATGGCCCAAAGCCAGCGTTGCGGCCGGGCCAAAAAGGACAGCGGCGACATGATGACCAGCAGGTTGGCGTAGTGCAGGCTGCCCAGCCAGGCGCCGATCAGCCCCATGTCGTGGTAAAGGGGCAGCCAACTGACGAACACATCGGCGGGCCCGGCCTCGATCGCCTCGCCCATGGCCCGGATGTTGGCCAGCAGGTTGCCGTGAGTGAGGACCACGCCCTTCGGCCTGCCGGTGCTGCCGGAGGTGTATTGCAGGAAGGCGGTGTCGCGCGCCGTTAACGCCGGCTTCCTGAATTCGCCCGAAACGGAGGACAGCTCCTCTACCGTCGCCACGTGGCGCGGGGATGGCGCCCGCGAAGCCAGCAATTGCGCCATTTGCTTGGCCTCGGGCACCGTGATCAGCATCCCGGCAAGGCAATTGTCGAGGATGGCGGCATGGCGGTTGAGGTGTTCCTCTATCTGTTTCAGCCGCGCCGGCGGGTAAATGGGGACGGGAACGCCGCCGGCGAGCAGCACGCCGAAAAAACTGAAAAAATAGTCCGCGCCGGTCGGCAGCATGATGGCCACCGATTCGCCGGGCCGCAAATCCTTCCGTTGAAGGCCGCGGGCGACCCGTTCCGCCGCCTCCCTGAGGGCGCGGTAGGTGATGATTTCTCCCTCGTCCTGGTCGCTGTAAAAGCGGATGTGGGGGCGTTCGGGATGGGCTCGGACATGCCATTCCAGCACCTCGACCAACGTCCCGGCGCTGAACGGGGCGGCCTCCGCCTCTCCTAGGGAGACGCCTTTGATTTCCGCCGGCGGCGGGGCGCCACTCGGGGCCTCGGCGCCAAGCACCGCCCTAAGGAGGTCGCGCGGCGTTTCGGCGCTGGCCAGCACCTGTTCGGGGACGAAAACCTCAAAGGCTCGTTCGATGCGGACGAGAAGCTCGACAAGTCCCAGGCTGTCGAAGCCGAGGTCCCGGTCGAGGGCGCTGTCGAGGGTTACCGGCCCGGCCGCCGTTTGCCGCGGATGAAGCTCGGCGGCCAGGTCCTTGACGACCGCCAGCAGCTTGGCCGCCGTTTCGGCGGTCTCCTCCGCCTCCTTGTTGCTGCCCGGCCGGTCCGCCAATCCACGGAACCCTGTTTAATTGAAATGAGTCCTTGAGAAGATAGACAATGGCCGCTTATCGTTTGCCGCGCAAGTTTCCCGAACAGCCTCGCCACCGCCTTGGCGACAAATTTCTATTTATTAACTTAATTTGGGTTAATGGTCTATTTGTCCAGTTGCTACAATGGGTTTCACTGTTTCCGCCGGCTTGTAAACAGTCCCGATTTACATTATTTTTCTTCACAAGATTCTTCTCCACAAGCCGCCCGTTCGCGGGGAAGCGGCGGAGTTCGATCCGAGCAGGGAGATCCGATGGCAAAAGTTGGTGAGCGTAAATCATCGCCGCCGGCGAAATCCCGTTCCGCCGACGCCGGCGAGTTGATGGTTTTTTACCGTCAGATGCTGCTCATCCGCCGTTTCGAGGAAAAGGCGGGGCAGCTTTATGGCATGGGCCTGATTTCCGGTTTCTGCCACCTTTACATCGGCCAGGAGGCGGTCGTCGTCGGCATGCAGACGGTGGCGCGGGCACCGGACACCATCATCACCAGTTACCGCGACCATGGCCACATGCTGGCCTGCGGCATGGACGCCAAGGGGGTGATGGCGGAACTTACGGGCCGGGCCGGCGGCTATTCCAAAGGCAAGGGCGGCTCCATGCACATGTTCAGCCGGGACGCCGGCTTTTACGGCGGTCACGGCATCGTCGGCGCCCAGGTTCCCATCGGCACCGGTCTGGCTTTTGCCCATAAATACCGCCAGGACGGCGGCGCTTGCTTCGTCTATTTCGGCGACGGCGCCGTCAACCAGGGCCAGGTCTACGAATCCTTCAACATGGCGTCCTTGTGGAAACTGCCGGCGCTCTACGTCATCGAGAACAACCGCTACGGCATGGGCACCGCTGTCGAGCGGGCCTCGGCGACCACCGAGCTGTTCCGCCGCGGCAGCGCTTACGACATTCCGGGCCGGCAAGTCGACGGCATGGACATCCTCGCGGTGCGCGCCGCCGGGAGAAAGGCGGCGGCCCACTGCCGGGCCGGCAAGGGGCCCTACATTCTGGAGATGAAGACCTACCGCTACCGTGGCCATTCGATGGCCGATCCGGCCAAATACCGCTCCAAGGAAGAAGTACGCAAGGTGCGCAAGGAACGCGATTGCATCGACAACCTGCGCACCCTGATCCTCGACAACGGCGTCGCCGACGAGGCGGCGATCAAGGATATCGACCGCGACGTCAAGGCGGTGGTCGGCGAAGCCGCCGAATTCGCTCAGACAAGCCCGCAACCGGACCCGGCCGAGCTCCATACCAACGTCCTCGCCGAGGCCTGAGGAAGATGCCTATCCACATCCTGATGCCGGCGCTGTCGCCGACCATGAGCGAGGGCAAGCTGGCCAAATGGCTGAAACGGGAAGGCGACGCCGTCGCCAGCGGCGACGCCGTCGCCGAGATCGAGACCGACAAGGCGACCATGGAAGTGGAGGTCTTCGACGACGGCGTTCTCGGCAAGATCCTGGTCGCCGCCGGCACCGAAGGCGTCGCCGTCAACACCCCCATCGCGGTGATCCTCGAAGAGGGCGAGGACGCCTCGGCCATCGGCGCGACGCCGCCGGCGCCGCAACCGCCACCGGCCATCGACACGGCGGCCGCCGCCGGGCCGGCCCCGGCCGCTTCCGCCGTCACGGACGAGGTTTTTGCCAATACCGTCTTGTTGAGCGTCCGCGAGGCCTTGCGCGACGCCATGGCCGAGGAGATGCGGCGCGACAAGGATGTTTTCCTTATGGGCGAAGAGGTCGGCCAGTACCAAGGCGCCTATAAGATCAGCCGGGGGCTGCTCGAGGAATTCGGGCCGGAACGCGTCATCGATACCCCGATCACCGAGCATGGCTTCGCCGGGCTCGGCGTCGGCGCCGCTTTCGCCGGCTTGAAGCCGATCGTCGAATTCATGACTTTCAATTTCTCCATGCAGGCCATCGACCATGTCATCAACTCGGCGGCCAAGACGCACTACATGTCCGGCGGGCAGATGCACTGCCCGATCGTCTTCCGTGGCCCCAACGGCGCCGCCGCCGGCGTCGCCGCCCAGCATTCCCAGTGCTATGCCTCGTGGTACGCTCATTGTCCCGGCCTCAAGGTGGTGGCTCCCTATTCGGCGGCCGACGCCAAGGGCCTGCTGAAAGCCGCCATTCGCGATCCCAATCCGGTGGTGGTGCTGGAGAACGAGATTCTCTACGGCCACAGCTTCGAGGTTCCGGCGGACCCCGATTACACCATCCCCATCGGCGTGGCCAAGATCGAAAGGTCCGGCGGTGATGTCACCATCTGCGCCTATTCGCGCATGGTCGCGGTGGCCTTGGAGGCGGCGGCAATTCTCGCCGCCGAGGGGATCGAGGCCGAAGTTGTCAACCTCCGCTCGCTTCGCCCCCTCGACGTTGGAACGATCGTCGCATCCGTCAAAAAGACCAACCGGTTGGTTTGTGCCGAGGAAGGCTGGCCGCTGGCCGGTATCGGCTCGGAAATCGCCGCCCTGATGATGGAGCACGCCTTCGACTATCTGGACGCGCCGGTAATGCGCGTCACCGGCGCCGACGTGCCCATGCCGTACGCCGCCAACCTTGAGGCACTGAGCCTGCCGCAAGCGGAAAACGTGGTCCAGGCGGCGAAAGCCGTCTGTTACCGCTAGACCCCATGTCCGATCTGGACGTGGGTGACCCGTCTCACTGTATGCAGGTGTCGAGGGTTGCGCCGGATGGTCCGGCGCCGATGAACGCATGCGTTCACCATGCATAGGAGACG
>DUZD01000074.1 GCA_013349695.1 Rhodospirillaceae bacterium | reverse complement strand
GATTCACCCATCGGATGAGCCATATCAACATCCCAAATCCGCCTATAACGTAATGATTCTTATAGCAGAATCATGATGAAAGGTCAGTTAAAGGTGTGGTCATTTGGGAAATGGGGGTTAAGATTCGGCCGGCGTTCGTTCTTGCTCCGATTCGCCTTCCGGGTCGCGCAGAACGTAGCCCCTGCCCCAAATGGTTTCGATGTAGTTTTCGCCGCCGGTGGCGGTGGCCAGCTTCTTGCGCAGTTTGCAGATGAAGACATCGATGATCTTCAATTCCGGCTCGTCCATGCCGCCGTAAAGGTGATTGAGGAACATCTCCTTGGTCAATGTCGTTCCTTTGCGTAAGCTCAACAGTTCGAGGATTCCGTACTCCTTGCCGGTCAGGTGGACGGCTTGGCCGTCCACTTCAACGGTATGGGCATCCAGATTGACACTCAGCCTGCCCGTGCGGATGATCGACTGAGCGTGTCCCTTGGAACGGCGGACGATGGCCTGGATGCGGGCCAACAATTCTTTCTTGTCGAAGGGCTTGGTCAGATAATCGTCGGCGCCGATGCCCAGCCCCCTGACCTTGTTCTCCGATTCCCCGAGCCCGGAGAGGATGAGAACGGGGGTTTCTATGCGGCTGTCCCTGAGCCTTCTCAGAACCTCCAGGCCATTGATGTCGGGGAGCATCAAATCGAGGACGATGATGTCGTAATCGTAAAGCTTGCCGATTTCCAGGCCGTCCTCGCCGAGATCGGTGGAATCGACCACCATCCCCTCGGATTTGAGCATCATCTCGACGCTTTGCACCGTTACTGGATCGTCTTCGACCAGGAGTACGCGCATGGCTGGTCCTGGAGCATTGTTTAACCATATACGTTAACTTATCTTAACATAAATGGAGGGAACAAGACATTCAAGGTCAGCTTGTCGCCAGGGCCGGCAAACGACAGCGGGCACGGATTTTACCAAACCTTAAAGACTCCCTTTCCATACTCAGGGTGACTATATTTCTGGTGTTGCCGGAACCGGTTTTCCGGGGCATCGAGCGAGGCTTTTCCGTTGACCGTTTTCACCAACAACATCGTCAACGAAGTGCGCCGCCTAACGGATTATCAGGTCCACGGCCAAGTCACCGCCGTCATCGGTATGATGGTCGAGGTGGATGGCGTCGAGGGATCTTTGTTCATTGGCGATCACTGCCGTGTCGTTGGCCGCGACGGGCTCCATGTGATCTGCGAGGTTGTGGGGTTTCGCCAAGGCCGCGCCTTGTTGATGCCGTTTGGTTCGCTCGCCGGCATCGGTTTGGGGTGCCGGGCCGAGATCACCGCCACCGATCCGGCCATTTATCCCGGCGAACTTTGGCTTGGGCGCGTCATCAACGCTTTCGGCGAGCCGGTCGACGGCAAGGGGCCCTTGCCCACCGGCTCGCTCGCCTATCCGGTACACAGCCCGCCGCCGCCGGCCCATGCCAGGCAACGGGTGGGCGGCAAGATCGATCTCGGCATTCGCGCCATGAACACCTTTCTGACTTGCTGCCGGGGCCAACGCATGGGCATTTTTTCCGGTTCCGGGATCGGCAAGTCGACGGTTTTGTCGATGATGGCGCGCTACACCAATGCCGAAGTGACCGTCATCGGCTTGGTCGGTGAACGCGGCCGCGAGGCGCGCGAATTCATCGAGGACGATCTCGGCCCCGAGGGCATGCGCCGTAGCGTCGTCGTCGTCGCCACCTCCGATCAATCTCCCCTCCTCCGCCGTCAAGCGGCCTATATGACGATGGCCGTGGCGGAATTTTTCCGCGATCGGGGAAACGATGTCCTTTGCCTGATGGACAGCATTAACCGTTTCGCCATGGCGCAGCGGGAAATCAGCCTTTCCATCGGCGAACCTCCCGCTTCCAAGGGCTATACACCCTCCGTCTTCGCCGAACTGCCGAGGCTCCTCGAACGGGCCGGACCGGGGACCGGAGACAAAGGCAGCATCACCGGCCTGTTTACGGTGCTGGTGGAAGGGGACGACCATAACGAGCCCGTTGCCGACGCCGTGCGCGGCATTCTCGACGGCCATGTGGTTCTCGACCGGGCCATCGCCGAGCGTGGCCGCTACCCGGCCATCAACGTCCTGCGGAGCGTCTCCAGAACCATGCCCGATTGCAATAGCGACATTGAAAACGCCATCGTCACCCGCGCCCGCCAGATTCTCGCCACTTACGAGGATATGGCGGAACTGATCCGTTTGGGTGCCTACCGTCAAGGCAGCGATCCCCTGGTCGACGAAGCCGTTCATTTTTTCCCGGCTATCGACGGTTTCCTTAGACAGGAAATAAACGAGAAAACCGGCCTTGCCGACTGCTACCGGATGATGGGCGAGATCCTTGGCATGCGGGATGCCGGCGAGCAGGCTGGAGCTCCACGGCCCGGCGGCCCCGCGCCGGCGGCCCCGCCGGAAGCCGGCGAAGGTTCGCCCGCCTCCGAAGAAGCAACGCCAGTCACGCCGGGTCCCCGGCCGGCTTTGGATCTGCGGGCGGCGAACGTACTGCAGACGACCGATGAAAACAGAGGGACGTGAATCCCGGGATGGGCTTGAAACGTGGCCAATGAATTACACAGCCTGATCCGTCTCCATCGGTGGGGTGTCGACGAAAAGCGCCGCCGGCTGGCGGAACTGCTCCGATTTGTCGCCGGTCTGGAAGACCGGGGCCGGCGGCTCGAGGCTGAAATCAAGAACGAGCAGGCGGTCGCCGGGGCGTCGCCGGTGGAAGTCGGATTCATCTATGGAAATTACGCCGAGGCGGTGATCGGGCGCCGCCAACGGATCGCCGGATCCATCGCTGGAACGGAGGTCGAAATCGCCGCCGCCCGCGAGGAACTCGGGGATGCCTACCGGGAACTCAAAAAATACGAAATCGCCCAGGACGAGCGCGACAAGCGCCAGGCCGAGGAATTGTCCCGCAAGGAACAGATCATCCTGGACGAACTGGGAATCAAGGGTTTTTTGCAAAAGCGGCTAGTGTCCTGACAGAACGAACCATCAAAACATTACAATTTAGTTGTTACAGGAGACTAGACGTTCCAGCCAGTTGCGCGGCTCGGTCTGGCGAACGGTGTCGATCAACAGGTCGTGCTCTACGCCCAACTGCCAGGCCAAGGCCTTGTCATCGGGGTTTTGGTGGAGCCGCTCGAAGTTTTCGACCATGGACAGTGCGTTCGCCTCGTCCGTATAGAAGCCTTCCTTGGTCAGTGCGGCGCGACGGCAATAGATCAGGCGTGCCATCTGATACAAATCGTATTCGGGGTGGTATTGCAGCCCCCAGAACATGCCGTTCCCGTGATGTATGCTCAGTGCCTGAACACGGGTGAATGCATTGCCCGCGAGAACTTCGGCGCCCGGCGGCAAATGCGTGACTTCATCAAAATGGCTGACATAACCGTCAAACGTGATGGGCTTGTTTTCATAAAATGGATGGCCGCGTCCCGTGGGACTCAAGGTGATCTTGCGCCCGATGCCCATTTCGCGCCCGCGCGGATTGGCGGCGACGGCACCCCCCGCGACGACGGCGGCAATCTGAATGCCCCAGCAGGTGCCGAATTGCGGTACGCCCACCCGATAGGCTTCACGGGCCAGTTCGATATGGCGCCGCACACGCTTATCGCTGTCGTCGTGGATGGTCAGCGAACAGCCGGTCCACGCGAGACCATCAAAATCGCCAAGTCCAGTTCCGTCTGGCAGGGCGGTCCCGGGGTCGGACGGAAACACAATCTCGAAGCTGGCCCGAGGGCAGATGCCGCTCAACATCGCGACGTACAAATCCCCCGCCGTGTCCATGCCGCAACCGGCCAGGTTATCGCGATCGTCTTTGGGATAGCCGTCGATGACAAGGATGCGGGGAGCGTCGTGTGCCATGGCGTATCTCCTGGCGGTGCGTGCTCAAATGCCGTGGGTACAGCATATTTCACCCAGTTATATACGTGCAATGTTTCCGTGAAATGACCGGTTGGAGATGGCTTACTCCAGGCGTCCGCATAGCGGGCTTTTTTTTGTTCCCGTGTGGAACAGGTAGCGGGATAATAAGGGAAGAACCAACGATGTTTTAGAGCAAGGCAAAAAAATTCACGGGTGTTTTGGATAGCGCCAGTTTGGCCATGGCGGCGGCGCGAAGGACTGACGCCGGAACTCAACACCCTGTCTTTGCTGTTAATGACGGTGTCGGGTGGATTGGCGTTATCAGGCGTTTTTTTTACAGCATGACCGGAATTTATTGGTGAAGGGCTTGCGCCATGACTGAAGAGCATCCCGCTTTCCTGCCGAGGATTATCGGCCACCGAGGTGCCTGCGGCAGCGCCCCGGAAAACACCTTGGCATCCATTGCCCGCGCCATCGAATTGGGTGCACGGGCGGTGGAGTTCGACGTCACCATCAGCCGTGACGGCCACCCAGTGGTCATGCACGACTTCAATCTGGACCGCTGTTCCGACGGCCATGGCCCGGTGGTGCTGAAAACCGCCGAGGAAATCGCCACCTTGGACGCGGGCGGGTGGTTTGCCCCTGAATTCAAGGGCGAACACATTCCGTTGCTGAGCGACGCGCTTGAACTCGTGGCATCGAAGGGCGTCGCATTGAACCTGGAAATCAAACCCACCTTGGGTTGGGAAGAACCCACGGCGCGCGCCGTGGCCGCCACCCTGAAAAGTAAGTGGCCCGCCGACGCGCGCATTCTGGTGTCGTCCATGAGCACCCCGGCGCTGGACGTCTTTGGCGATTTGATGCCGGACACCCCCTTGGGCCTCATCGTCTACGCCGTGCCCGGTCAGTGGCGCGAACTCCTCGACCGCCACAACTGCCTGAGCCTGCATTGCTACTCGGCCTTTGTCACCAAGGAGCTGGTCGATGGGGTGCACGCCAGTGGCCATCGGCTGCATGTTTACACCGTCAATGACCCGGTCGAGGCCGGGGCCCTGTTCAACATGGGCGTGGACTCGGTGTTCACCGATCATCCGGACCGGCTGCTGGCCGCTCGCATCGTCACGGGCAAAGAGGCGCCGCGATGAACGGCATACTTCGGACCATCACCCCTGTCGACAACAGCGTCTATGCCGAACGGCCCTTATCGGGAGCATCTGACATTGACGCCGCGCTGAGCAAAGCCGTCCGCGCCCAGGCCGCTTGGGCCACTGTTGATCTTGCCGAACGTCAACACCTGCTGTCCAAAGCTGTCGATGCCTTTGTCGCCAAGGGCGATGACATCGCGCGGGAGATCACCTGGCAGATGGGTCGCCCGATCAGTCAGACGCCCGGCGAGGTGCATGGCTTCGAGGAACGCGCCCGCCACATGTTGGCCATCGCGCCGACGGCACTGGGCGATATCACGCCCGAGCCGACGGATGGCTTGAAACGATTCATCCGCCGCGTCCCGTTGGGCGTGGTGGCGATCCTAGCGCCGTGGAATTATCCGTACCTGACCGCCGTGAACGGTGTCATCCCCGCCCTGATGGCGGGCAACGCGGTGGTGTTGAAGCATTCACACCAGACGCCGCTCTGCGCGGAACGCCTTGCCGGGGCGTTCGCCGGAGCTGGCCTGCCCGAGGGGGTGTTCCAGTACCTGCACCTGAGCCACGCGGGCGCCGAGCGCCTGATTGCGGACGCACGGGTGAATTTCGTCAACTTCACCGGCTCGGTGGCGGGCGGGCATGCGGTGCAAAAGGCCATCAGCGGCAAGTTCATGGCCGCGGGGTTGGAACTTGGCGGCAAGGATCCGGCTTATGTACGCGCCGATGCGAACCTGGATCACGCGGTCGAGAACCTGGTGGACGGCGCGTTCTTCAATTCCGGGCAGTCGTGCTGCGGGATCGAGCGCATCTATGCCCACGCCGATGTTTACGATGACTTCGTCGAAGGCTTCGCGGATCTGACGCGCCGCTACCGCCTGGGCGATCCCACCGATCCGGATATCAACCTGGGGCCGATGGCGCGCACCTCCGCGGCCGACTTCGTGCGCGGCCAGACCGGCGACGCCCAAGCCCAGGGCGCGCGGGCGCTGATCGACCCGGCCGCCTTCGCCGCGCACCGCGACGGCACGCCGTACCTCGCCCCTCAGGTTCTGGTCAATGTGGACCACGCCATGCGGGTGATGACCGAGGAAAGCTTCGGCCCCTTGGTCGGCATCATGAAAGTCGGCAATGACGACGAAGCCGTATACCTGATGAACGACAGTGCATTCGGGCTCACCGCGTCGGTGTGGACGGCGGACGTGGCCGCCGCGCAAACCATCGGCGCGCGGGTCGATACCGGCACCTTTTACATGAACCGCTGCGATTACCTGGACCCGGCGCTGGCCTGGACCGGGGTGAAACATTCGGGGCGCGGTTGCACCCTTTCGGTGGTTGGCTACGAAAGTCTGACCCGGCCGAAAAGTTTCCACCTGCGCACCAGCATCTAAGAGGGCCTGGCCATGAGCAAAGTCATTTCCGGCAACTGGAACTATCCGACCTCCGTGACCTTCGGGCCCGGTGCGATCCAGACTCTGCCCGACGCCTGCCGCCAACTGGGAATGACATGCCCGCTGCTGGTCACCGACGCGGGGCTTAAGGACCTGCCGATGATCGGCGCGGCCCTGGACTCCGTTCCAGGCGCGGGGCTTTACGCGGACGTCAAGGGCAACCCTGTCGGGGCCAACGTCAACGGCGGCGTGCAAGCCTATCTGCAAGGCGGGCATGATGGGGTCATCGCGTTCGGCGGCGGCAGCGCCCTGGACGTCGGCAAGGCGGTTGCCCTGATGGTTGGCCAGGACCGCCCGCTGTGGGATTTCGAGGATGTTGGCGACAACTGGACTCGGGTCAAGACCGAGGGGCTGGCCCCGGTGGTGGCGGTGCCGACCACGGCGGGCACCGGATCGGAGGTCGGGCGCGCCAGCGTTATCGCCACCGACGACAGGCATGAAAAGAAGATCATCTTTCACCCGCGTATGATGCCGGAGCGGGTGATTGGCGATCCGGATTTGACGGTGGGCCTGCCGCCCCATATCACGGCGGCGACCGGGGTGGATGCGTTCGTCCATGGCTTCGAGGCCTTGTGCGCGCCGGGCTACCACCCCATGGCCGACGGCATCGCGGTGGAGGCCATGCGCCTGATCGCCGACGCCCTGCCGCGCGCGTTCCGCGATGGGACCGACATCGAAGCGCGCGCCGACATGCTGGCCGCGGCGTCCATGGGCGCGACCGCTTTCCAGAAGGGCCTGGGCGGCGCGCATGCGTTGGCGCACGCCATCGGCGGCATGTACGACCTGCATCATGGCCTCGCCAACGCCGTGTTGCTGCCCTATGTAATGGTGGCCAACCGCGACGCCATTGGCGACGCGGTCGAGCGCGTCGCCCGGGTCCTGGCGCTGCCCGATCCGGGGTTCGACGCGGTGCTGGACTGGGTCCTGGCGTTCCGCGAGCAGCTCGCCATTCCCCACACCCTGGGCGAGTTGGACCTGAACGCGGATGAGGCCGCCACCGTTGGCCAGCGCGCCGCTCGGGACCCATCCGCTGGCGGCAACCCGGTGGCGCTGGACGCCCAGGACTACGGAGCGATCTACCACCGCGCTCTGACGGGGTCCATCTAACGAACTTATCTTGCCTTCGCTAGCTGTGGAGTTTCATAAGGTTGTTCACGTCCAAGCCTGATCGGCTGACGGGTGTTTTTCCTTTTATCCCGGCATGATGCCGGCGCCCATTGTAATGATGCCCCCCGGCCACCGCTTTCGGGCGGCAAGCCGGCATTCACAAGTGCAAGAGCTTGCCGCGTCGCGCCGCCGCCAATTGCCCGTCAATCGATGATGCCGATGTAAGGCAGGTGGCGGTAGTTCTCGGCATAGTCGATGCCGTAACCGACGATGAACACGTCGTCGACGGTGAAGCCGACGAAATCGGCGGCAAAATCAATTTTCCGCCGGCTCGGTTTGTCGACAAGCGCGCAGGTCCAAACCCTGGCGGCGCCCTTGCCGGCGAGCAGGCTCTTGGCATAATCGAGGGTCCGCCCGGTATCGACGATGTCATCGACCAAAAGAAACCGCCGCCCGGCGACGTCTTCCGGCGCGCCGCCGATCAGACGCGGCGCGCCGGAACTTTCCTTGCCGTGGCCGTAGCTGCTCAGCTTCATGAACTCGATCCGGGGGGCGAGGCCGGCGCGGTCGAGAACGCGGATCAGATCGGCGACGAACACGAAGCTTCCCGTGAGCAGGCCGACGATGGCGAAATCGCCGGCCACGGCCACGGCGATTTCCCGGGCGAGCTCTTCCACCCGCCGGGCGATTTCGGTTTCGTCGAAAAGCTTGCTGACCAAGACCCAGTTTCCTTTCACTCCTTATAAGCGGACTTTCGAAAGTTCCCATGCTTTCGAAAATCCTAAAAAGCCGGCGCCGAAGCGGCCATCAACCGGCATTATGTACGGAAAATACATTATATAAAGAAATGGTCGGCGGCGGCGGCGGCCGGAAACGACCCGGATGATCCGAAAGGCCGGAAACGTTGGCAATGAACGCAATCTCAACCTTCATTGAACACCTGCCCAAGGCCGAACTCCACTTGCACATCGAAGGTACGCTCGAACCCGGGCCGATGTTTGAAATGGCGGCGAGAAACGGCGTCGAACTGCCCTATGCGTCTATCGACGAGCTCGAGGCCGCCTATGATTTCGGCGATCTCGATGATTTCCTCGGCCTCTATTATCGGGGCATGTCGGTGCTCGTCCGCGAACGGGACTTTTACGACCTGACCTGGGCGTATCTGCAAAAAGCCCGCCGACAAACGGTCCTGCACGCTGAAATCTTTTTCGATCCGCAGGCCCACACCGGCCGCGGCGTAGCCTTTTCGACGGTCATCGACGGCATCCATCGGGCTTTGCTCGACGGCGAGGAGAAGCTCGGCGTGAGCGCCAAGCTGATCATGTGCTTCCTGCGCCACCTTGAAGAAGACGATGCCATGCAAACCCTCGACCAGGCACTCGCCTACAAAGACCGGATAGCCGCCGTCGGCCTCGATTCTTCCGAACTCGGCCACCCGCCCGGCAAATTCAAGGCGGTGTTCGCCCGCGCCCGCGCCGAGGGCTTCCTTGCCGTCGCCCATGCCGGCGAGGAAGGACCCGCCGAATACGTCTGGGAGGCCTTGGACATACTCCGAGTTGTCCGCATCGATCACGGCATCCGTTCGCTGGACGATGCCCGGTTGACGAGACGCTTGGCCGATACCCGCCTGCCCCTGACCTTGTGCCCGCTGTCGAATTTGAGATTGGGGGTGGTCAAGGACATGCCGAGCCACCCGTTGCGGGAAATGATGCAAAAAAACCTGTTGGTGACGGTCAATTCCGACGATCCGGCTTATTTCGGCGGCTATCTGAACGAAAATTACCGGGCCGTCCAGGAGGCGTTGGGGTTGACCGTGAAGCAGCTCCACGCCCTTGCCAGAAACTCGTTCCTGGCGTCCTTTCTCGGCGCCCCTTCGAGGCAAGCCCTGATCGCCAGGCTCGACGACTACGTGGCGCGAAGGGCGCCGTCACTCGGCGACGCTGGTACAATTCGGTGACAGCATACTAATTTCTAATGAAACATTATAAAATTCAATAACTTGACATGTTGATAAATTAGTATGCTGTCACCGAATTATCTATATGCTGTCACCGAATTATCTAAAATAGTTTATCAACAGTATCGACCTTTTTGGTCTTTGTTTGATCCCATTTAATTTTGCTCGCGCCGCCGCCGCCAAGCCTCTTCCCGGCGATGTTGGCGGGTTGCCACATAGTATTCGTAGTCCTTAAGTATTTCATCTCGCTCTGGGGTGAGCATATCGGCGTCGCTCAAGAGTACGCGAATTTCTTCGGGTTTGGCACGGCCTTCGACGCCGCCACCGCGTAGGCTATCCCATCTCGGTCTAAATTCTTGGGGAAGGTCTTTGGGAACTTTGCTCTGACCCAAAGTCCAATGCGCATAGTCAAACTCAACCGCCGCATGCCAAAGACTCTCGACCTCCGCAATTTCCTCCTCTGTGATATCCAGGTCATCGAGCAATCGCCTGGTGTCCGTCAGAACCCTGGTCTTGTATTCGTCCGTGAAGCCACCCATACGTCCGGCAAATTGAATTGACGCTAATGCGAGCCGCGAACTTTCTTTTGCTAGTCGCTTGATGTTTTGGATTGCATCCTCCGCACGTCCAACCCGGCGCTCGAACATCTTCGCACTGAAAGATGCAAGACCGATTTCCTGAATTTCCTCAAATCGGCTAGCCACCATGAAAATCAAACCCGCAAACATTGTCGCCCAGCCGGCTTGAGACTTTGGCTGAAATACGAGCAGCACAGGTCCAGCAATGACCAACAAAAGGCCAAAGGCAACCGCCAGCCCTCTAAGGATCGTCACACAACCTTTCTGGTTTCTCTTGAGCAATGGGGGGTCTTGCATTGCCACATTCCTTTTCATCAACCATGCGCAGGGGAAGTCCACGGAAAAAACGTGGCAGTGCAAAATCCCGTAGACTTTCTTCGCGAAAGCCATTCTGTTTGCGATTGGTATGTCACCAATGTGCCAACATTGGAATTAGTCCTCACCGACGCTCTCGCTTAGCTGACTTGTTGACGAGTCAGGTTGATTTCGTTCTGCGTCCCATTCACTACTTTGTCGTCGCCCTTGATCTTCGGCGCACTTGGTTGCCATGCTTTCAAATATTGCCCCACCTGCTCGTAGAAAGCCGGGACTGCTTCTTCCAGACCCAGGATAAAGGTTCCGCTGCCGGAGAATTTCCCGGCCATATCCCGCACCAACAGAATGTCGAAGGATCGGGGGACAACTCCCTTCTGGGTATGCTCGATGGCTTCGGGTGGTGTCGCAAGGTTGGTGGAAAATTGGAGAATTGGCGTAAGCTCCTGATTGTAAAACATTCAGAAAGGCGGTTTGCCGCCGCCAAAAGGAGCTTACGC
>DUZD01000073.1 GCA_013349695.1 Rhodospirillaceae bacterium | reverse complement strand
CCTACCATCGGCAAGCCACTGTCCGAGACGGCTGTCAAGGGCGGCCGTTGGCCGTCGCAAAGCGACGCGTAGCGCCCTTTACCGCCGTCTCGGACAGTGGCGGGCTTAATAAAGGACGGACGCTTTTCCCGGAATTCCCGGATGAACCTTTTAGATTATGCCGCCGCCGTCTTTTTAACGTCCTTGGTGTTAATGACGTAGGCCTTGGCGCAATGCGCGGCGCAATAGGGTTTGCCTTCCACCGCCGACTGGCCGCAGAAATGGAACTCCTTCGTCCCCGGATGGCCATGTGGCCAACTGCACATGCCGGCGACCAGCTTTTCCAAGCTGACGGCCTCGGCGCCCGGCGGCTCTTTATCATGGACAATTTGCCGGACGGAAGAATTGCGCTTGGCCAGGCCCAAACGGTTAACCTTGCCAATTATGGCATTCTTCGTGAAGCCCAAACGGCGGCCGATTTCGCGGCATGGAAGACCGTCGCTCCACAGGGCGATAAGAGCGCTGACGCGCACTGGGGTCCAGTTCTCTGTCATTTGCCGATTGCGGCGCGCGAAACCCGGCGGCGCCAACGGATGAAGAAAAGTTCCCCGCTCCGGACAAGCCGGCAAAATGCGCCCGAGGCATCAAGGTTTTTGCCTTGCCAACGTTTCGCGAGCGCCGTTCCTTTCCTTTTTGTGGCTGGTTCCAGATCCCGAGGTCGGACAAGCTTCTACTATATCTGCTAGAAAAATGCAAGAATTACACAATATATATGAAAAATAAGATGATTTGCGGTTTTCGGGCGGGAATTCTTTCGCACCTGCACGGAAAACTTCTCCCTCCCTCGGGCGGGCTTGGCTATAATTGTCCTTTGCGGATGGCGAAAGAAGCGCCATGACAAAATCCCCCGAGAAGACAGCGCCGAAACCCCTTGCGGATTTATGGCGGGAGAAAGCGGCGGCGGAGTTGCGGGGGAAATCCCCCGACGAATTGATTTGGGCGACCCCGGAAGGCATTCCGGTGAAGCCCCTTTACACGGCGGCGGACTTGGAGGAGTGCCAGTGGGTCGATAGTCTGCCCGGTTTTGCGCCTTACCTGCGGGGTCACAAGGCCACCATGTACACGGGCCGGCCGTGGACCATCCGCCAATACGCCGGCTTCTCCACGGCCGAAGAGTCCAACGCCTTTTTCCGGGACAACCTCAAGGCCGGCCAGAAAGGCCTGTCCGTGGCCTTCGACCTGGCCACCCACCGGGGGTATGATTCCGATCATCGACGGGTTGTCGGCGATGTTGGCAAGGCCGGTGTGGCCATCGATTCCGTCGAGGACATGAAGATTCTGTTCGACGGCATCGGGCTCGACCGAACGAGCGTGTCGATGACCATGAACGGTGCCGTTCTGCCGGTGCTGGCCGGCTATATCGTCGCCGCCGAGGAACAAGGGGTCGGCCCCGACGAGCTTTCGGGGACCATCCAGAACGACATCTTGAAGGAGTTCATGGTCCGCAACACTTATATCTATCCGCCCGGCCCTTCCCTGCGCATCGTCGCCGATATCATCGTGCATACGGCCCAACACATGCCCCGCTTCAACTCCGTTTCCATTTCCGGCTACCACATGCAGGAGGCCGGCGCCACCGCCGTACAGGAGCTGGCCTTTACGCTCGCCGACGGCCTGGAATACGTTGGCGCGGCAATCGCCAAGGGGCTCGGCGTCGACCAGTTCGCCCCACGGCTGAGTTTTTTCTTCGGTATCGGGATGAATTTTTTCATGGAGGTGGCGAAGCTGCGGGCGGCGCGGGCGCTATGGGCCGGGTTGATGGCCCGGTTCGAGCCCGAGGATCCGCGCTCGTCCATGCTGCGCACCCACTGCCAGACTTCCGGTGTTTCGTTGACCGAAAAAGACCCATACAACAACGTCATCCGCACCACCATCGAGGCGCTGGCGGCGGTGCTGGGCGGCACCCAGAGTCTGCACACCAACGCCTTGGACGAAGCGCTCGCCTTGCCGACGCCGTTCTCGGCGAGGATCGCTCGCAATACCCAACACGTGCTCGCCGAGGAAACGGCGATTGGCAAGGTCGTCGATCCGCTGGGCGGGAGTTACTACGTGGAAAGTCTGACCGCCTCGCTGGCCAGCGAGGCAGGGAAGCTGATCGACGAGGTGGAGAAACTCGGGGGCATGACCAAGGCGTTGGAAGCCGGCGTGCCGCAACGGCATATCGAGGAAGCGGCGGCTCGCAAACAAGCCCGCATCGACAAGGGCGAGGAGGTGATGGTCGGCGTCAACAAATACCCGGCGGAGAGAACGGACGAGGTCGATCTTCTGGAAATCGACAATCAATCCGTCCGTCAACAACAGATCGCCCGCTTGCGGGATATCCGCCACCGCCGCGATGCCGCCGCCTGCCAGGCTGCCCTCGATGCCTTGACCGAAGCCGCCCGGTCGGGAGAAGGCAATTTGCTGGCCCTATCCATCGAGGCGACGCGGGCGAGGGCCACGGTCGGTGAAATTTCGACCGCCCTAGAAAAGGCCTATAGCCGCCACCAGGCGCGCTACCGCTCCGTCTCCGGCGTCTACGGCTCGGCCTTTGAAGGCGACCGGGATTTCGAAAAGCTCCGGCAACGGGTCGCCGCCTTTGCCGAGGAAGAGGGCCGGCGGCCGCGCCTGCTGGTCGTCAAGATGGGCCAGGACGGCCATGACCGCGGCGCCAAGGTGATCGCCACCTCTTTTGCCGATATTGGCTTCGACGTCGACCTGGGCCCGCTTTTCCAGACGCCCGAGGAAGCGGCGATGGAGGCCGTCGAGGACGATGTCCATGTCATCGGCGTTTCCTCCCAGGCGGCCGGCCACAAAACCCTGGTGCCGGCATTGATCGAGGAGTTGAAAAGGCTCGGCGCCGAGGACATCGTGGTCGTCTGCGGCGGTGTCATTCCGGCCCGCGACCATGACTTCCTGCGCAAGCACGGCGTCGCCGCCATCTTCGGCCCCGGCACCCACATCCCGACGGCGGCGGGCGAAGTCGTGGACATCGTTCGCCAGCGCCGGGCGACGGCAAGGCCGGGAGAGAAAGCTGGCGCCGGCTAGTGGCCTGTATCATCTAAATTGCACCCCTACGATCGCTTTTCCCGTCCCCTCGGGGCGTCGGGGACGCTTGACGATGTACCCGCATCGCCTACGCGCCCCCTCCTACCGAGGGGACGGGAAAAGCGATCGTAGGGGTGCAATTTAGATGATACAGGCCACTAGTCTTGAAATGCGCTAAACGCCAAAGGCACCGGCGCGCCCGGGAATGGCTTGCCGCGAAGCGATCAAATCTTGGCGCCGACCAACGTTTTTGGAAGTTCCTCCCAGTTCCCGCCCTCCGAAAGCAGGCAACTGAGGCCGCCGGGCTTCGTCATGATGATGGTGAACGTTCCGGTTTTCGAAGTAAACACTTCGACAATTTCTCCGTTGCGGGTAATTCCCATGGAGGCCGGCGTTTCTTCATAGTTCTGCTTCAGCTTCGTCGCCACGTCGGCGCGTTGCCCGCACATAACAAGCGATGCGGCGGACGACGGATATGGGGAACCACCGATGATGAGAACAGTGAAAATGACTGCCAGATACCGAAACATGGCACATATAATCGCGCTGTACGGGTTCTAAAATGGCTCGGTTGACATCTTGTTTGTTTCGTGCCGCCGGCCACCAGATATTGGGATAGATGTCAGTAGAAGAGGACGGCCACGGCCACGATAAGATGGAACAAGACCATCGCTGAAAAAATTAGTAACGCCGCCGCGGCCATGATTGACCCAAGACGCTTTTCGCGCCGTTTCAAACTTTCATTTGTCGATACCGACCTAAACCGCGCGTCGTCAAGATTAGGCGGAGCAGGCGGGAAAAAATCGGTCATCTTATTTTTCATCAAAGCAAAACCGCTCCTGCTTCGGGATTTAGAGCGCGTTTCGAGATCAGTGTATCCATCTCATACATTGCTCTTCATGGATATGAAGAAACACGACAGCCTCGTCGTATTGATCCATTACGGCACCCCTTGGCATGGGCACTGGCCTATTCCATGCGAAGACGGCACTGGCCCACATGTATCGAGCAATTGCTTGCTCTTTCGAGACAATTGGCGACATCAATGGATAGCTACCCGGCTGTTCGTCATCAGTCATCAGCGCGGTTTTCCTAGTACATCGGCACAATAAATGACCATGACGAACAGAATGACTATGTTCCAAAGCAAGTCGATTTCCATTGCCGTCATACTGACCTCCTGAAGAATAAAATCGCCACCAGGACAATGACATAGACCATGACCAGCAGCGGAAGTACGAGGCCGGCCGCGCCATTCATGATCCTGATAAGCCTTTCATGCCGTTCTGTCTCCGCCACGGATATATAACGGTCTTCAGGTCTAGGCGTGCCAGATTGAAAGAAACCATTCATAACCGTATGATCTCCACAGTAGTCAGGTGGAACAGGAGAATCACTAGCATCACTATTACCAGCCATTCCTTTGCATCAAAAAGGCCTTTGCATCAAAAAAACCACCCTAACGGGTGGCCGTGAAAATCCAATTAAAAAAGGAAATAAATATTTCAGAGCCAATACCCGCATTCTGAGGCTTAATATTTATATGGTTACTATGATACCCTTAATCAACATGAAAATCAAGATTTGTCGTCTAGATCAAGGGTATTTGAAGAATATTGAAATATTCTGAACGATCTACAAAATTTTATGAAATTTTCTATTATCATTAACTATGGAAGAATTGATATGGAGCATTTCAAGGTTGGTTAAGGCCGCCCCTCCCGCCGTCATTGCCGGGGGTGACGGGAAGGCGCGCCGATACAGGAAAGAATATCCGTATTTTATAGAAAATATTAATATATTCCTAGTGCAAAAAAACTCGCTTTATATGACCATGTTCCCATGCTCACGCATTCGGACATTTGGCGGGCCATAGACCGCTTGGCTCGGGAACATGGCTTTTCCGCCTCCGGGCTCGCCAAGAAAGCCGGCCTCGACCCCACCACCTTCAACAAGAGCAAACGCATCACTCGCGAAGGCAAACTGCGTTGGCCCAGCACCGAGAGCGTTTCCAAAATCCTCAAGGCCACGGAGGCCAGTCTGGGAGAGTTTGTTTCCTATGTCGATGGCGGCGAAAACATCGGGGTTTACCGCAACGTGCCGCTGATCGGGTTTGCCCAGGCGACAGGGGATGGTTACTTCGACGTCGCCGGCCACCCGGCTGGCGCCTCCTGGGACGAGATTCCGTTCCCGGCCCTTGGCGATCCCCATGCCTATGCCTTGGAGATCGGCGGCGACAGCATGGAGCCGGTTTACCGGGACGGTGACATCATGATCGTTTCGCCTCTTGCCAACATCCGCCGCGGCGACCGCGTGCTGGTGAAGACCATCGGCGGCGAAATAGTGGCCAAGCAGCTGCGCCGGCGTTCAGCCCACAAGATCGATCTCCTCTCGTTCAATCCCCTCGACGGCGACCGCACCTTGAACGTGGAAGAGGTCGAGTGGATCGCTCGCATCGTCTGGGCCAGCCAGTAGTCCGGGATTTCCTTTCGGCTCCTCCTTAAAGCGCCCCCGCCGCCACAACGCGCTACCGGTTGGCTAGCGCCAAGCCTGCTTATATGCTGTTTTTGCCGTTCATCGGCGAAACGGTTGAGAGGCAATGGCGAAAACAAACATCGGTAAGGGCCTGGTTTACGTCGATGGCCAATGGCGGCAAGGAAATCCCCGGGTTCTTGGGCCGAAAAGCCACGCCGTGTGGATGTCTTCCGTCGTCTTCGATGGCGCCCGGGCGTTTCAAGGCGTGGCGCCGGACTTGGACCGGCATTGCGCCAGGGCGGTGCGCTCGGCCGAGCTCATGGGACTGGCGCCGGCGGTCGCCGGGCCTGAGATCGAGGAGCTGGCCTGGCAAGGCATCCGCATGTTTGCCGAGGAGGCGGAACTTTATATCTGCCCCTTGTTCTACGCCGAGAGCGGTTTCATCCTTCCCGATCCGGACAGCACACGTTTCGTCTTGATGGTTTCGGAATCGCCGTTGCCGCCCGCCGACGGCTTTGCCGCCTGCCTGTCCAGCTTCCGTCGGCCGGCCCCGGACATGGCGCCGACCGAGGCCAAGGCGTCTTGTCTATATCCTAACGTCGCCCGCGGCCTGCGCGAGGCCCAGGGCAAGGGCTTCGACGTGGCGGTGGTTCTCGACCCCGACGGCGATGTCGCCGAGTTTTCCTATGCCAACCTGTTCATGGCCAAGGAAGGAGTGCTGCATACGCCGGCCGCCAACGGCACTTTCCTCAACGGCATCACCCGGCAAAGGGTCATCGCCCTGATGCGCCAAGCCGGCGTCGCGGTTCGGGAAAGAACCATCGGTTTCGGGGAACTTCTCGATGCCGACGAAATATTCGGCACCGGCAACTATTACAAGCTGTCTCCCTGCACCCGCGTTGAAGACCGCGCCTTGCCGGCCGGGCCTTTGTTCCGGCAAGCGCGCCAACTTTATTTCGCCTTCGCCAAGCGCCGATAAACTTGGGCGTGCCGCGAGGTCAGGCGCCCAAGTCCTCCCCGGCGACGGCCCGGCGGATCAGGTCGATGGTTTCGTCGATCCCGTAAAGGGCGATGAACGTACCCATGCGCGGCCCTTGGCTTTGTCCCAGAAGAATCTCGTAGAGCGCCCGGAACCAGGATTTGAGGTCGGCGAAGGGATGGCGTTTGCCGACCTCGTAAACCTCGCTTTGGATAGTTTCGGCGGCGGCGTCCCGGGGCAGGGATCGCAGAGTCCGGGCCAGGTCTTCGAGCGCTTGCGCCTCGTCTTTCGTGGCGGCGCGGTATTTCTTCGCCGGCTTGACGAAACCTTGGTAATAGTTGATGGCGTATTCCACCAGCTTGTCCAGGATCGGCGCCCTTGCCGGCGTCGCTTGCGGGCGTTGGCGGGTGATGAAATGCCAAAGCACCGCCTTGTCCTCGGTATGGCAGACGCTGGCCAGGTTGAGGAGCATGCCGTAGCCGAGGTGGATGTCCTCTCGCGGCGGGCGGCCGCCATGAATATGCCAGACGGGGCTATCGAGCTGCTTGCCGTCTTGCAACCCGGGGAAATGGGACAAATGGCTTAAGTAATCATCGACGGCGCGCGGAATGACGTCGAAATAGAGCCTTTTCGCCGCCTTCGGCTTGCCGTACATGAACAGCGTCAGGCTTTCCGGCGGGGCGTAGCTGAGCCACTCCTCGACGGCGAGACCGTTGCCCCTGGATTTGGAAATCTTTTCGCCGTTCTCGTCCAAGAACAATTCGTAGGTAAACCCGACGGGAGGCACGCCGCCGAGAATGCGGCAGACTTTCCCCGCCAGTTTCACCGAATCGATCAGGTCCTTGCCCGACATCTCGTAATCGACGCCGAGCGCCATCCAGCGCATCGCCCAG
This sequence comes from Rhodospirillaceae bacterium, assembly GCA_013349695.1. Taxonomy (GTDB): domain Bacteria; phylum Pseudomonadota; class Alphaproteobacteria; order Rhodospirillales; family 2-02-FULL-58-16. The sequence continues at coordinate 3,564 of DUZD01000073.1, read as the reverse complement.
TCGACTTTCCATTGCAGTTTGCAATGGCCGCCGGCCACCGGCGTCTCGACCTTGGAGCCGTCTTCGTCCTCGTAGACGATGGTGCCGGCATCGACGTGGCGCTCTATGACCGGCGCTTGCAAAACCCTTCCCGTTTTGGCCGACAGCGGCAGGAAAGGGCTGTAGGTGGCGCGGCGCTCCGCTCCCAGCGTCGGTGCGATCACCTCGACCACCTCGTCGTAGCATTCCAGCACCTTCAGCAGGGTGGCGTCGAAAAGGCCGCTCTTGTAGCAATCGGTGGCGCTCTGGAATTGGTAATCGAAGGCGAAAGCGTCGAGGAAGCTCTTCAGCCGCTCGTTGTTGTGATGGCCGAAGCTTTCATGGCTGCCGAAGGGATCGGGAATAGAAGTCAGCGGCTTGCCCAGGTGTCGCGCCAACATCTCGCGGTTGGGGATGTTGTCGGGGACCTTGCGCAACCCGTCCATGTCGTCGGAAAATGCGAACAGCCGGGTCGGAATGTCGGTAAGTGTCTCGAAGGCCCGGCGCGCCATGGAGGTGCGCGCCACTTCGGCGAAGGTGCCGATATGGGGCAGGCCGGACGGCCCGTAGCCGGTCTCGAAAAGCACGTAGCCCTTTTCCGGGGTTTTGCCGCCAACGTGTTCGAGCAAGGCCCTGGCCTCGGCGAAAGGCCAGGATTTGGCGTGACGGGCGTAATCGCGCTCCCGAGGCATGGCGGTGGAACCTATGCCTGGCGGCGCCGGGCGTCAACCACCGCTCCGGTTGTTTTCGCGGATAAAGACCGATAACTTTTTCTCCGCTACTTTCAACGGCACCTGGGCGGCGATGGATAGGTTGCGATGTCCATGGCGGCGCCGGCCGCGTTAAAGACCATTGAAAAGGAGCCACGATGGCGACTCAAGCCAAGAAAACATCTCGGGACGGCGATACCCAGGGTTTCAAAAAGCTGATCGAAATCGGCATCGCCCTTTCGGCCGAACGCGATCACCACCGCCTCATGGAAAGGATTCTGCTGGAGGCGATGAACATTTACAACGCCGACGGCGGCGCTCTTTACCTCTGTACCGAGGACGACCTCCTGAAATTCGAGATCATGCGGACGAATTCCCTGAACGTCGCCTTGGGCGGCACCACCGGCAAGGAGATACCCTTTCCGCCGCTGGTCATGCGCGATAAGGAAACGGGCGAGCCCAACCACGCAAACGTCTGCACCCACGTCGCCCTCTCCGGCGCGTCCGTCAATATCGCCAATGCCTACGAGGCCGAGGACTTCGATTTCTCTGGAACCAAGAAATTCGACGCGGGAACCGGATACAAGTCCAAGTCGTTCCTGACGCTGCCGCTGAAAAACCACGAGGGCAGCGTGATCGGCGTCCTGCAACTACTCAACGCGCTTGACGGAAAAACGGGCGAGGTCATTTCCTTTGGCACCGAACTCCAACCCCTGATCGAGGCCCTGTCCTCGCAAGCGGCGGTGGCGCTGGACAACCAGTTGCTGTTGGAAGCGCAAAAGAAACTGCTGGATTCCTTTATCGAATTGATCGCCTCGGCGATTGACGCGAAATCCCGTTACACCGGCGGCCATTGCCAGCGGGTGCCGGAACTGAGCATGATGCTGGCCGATGCCGCCTGTCGGTCCGAGGAGCCGGTTTTTGAGGATTTCGACCTCAACGAGGAAGAACGTTACGAGTTGCACATCGGGGCCTGGCTGCACGATTGCGGCAAGGTGACGACGCCGGAATACGTCGTCGACAAGGCGACCAAACTGGAAACCATCCATGATCGCATCCACGAGATCAGAAACCGTTTCGAGATCGCCAAGCGGGATGTGGAAATCGAATATTATAAAGCCTTGCTCGCCGGCGGCGGCGAACCCGAAAAGTTAAAAAACGATATGGAAGGCCGCCTGGCCGAACTGGATGATGATTTCGCCTTCATCGCCGAATGCAACCTCGGCGGTGAATTCATGGATCCGGAAAAAATCGACCGCATCAAGGAAATCGCCGGCCTGAAATGGATGCGAACCCTGGACGACCGGCTCGGCGTCGGTCACGCCGAGCTGAAACGTAAAAACCGCTCCCCCCTGAAAGACCTTCCCGTCGAGGAGAGCCTGCTCAGCGACAAAGACGAGCATCTCATTCACCGGGAGGACGGCGAGTCCTTCGTCGAGGACGACCGCCACGGCTTCCACATGGACGTGCCCGAGCACAAATACAATCAGGGCGAAATTACCAACCTTTGCATCCCCCGCGGCACCCTGACGGCGGAGGAGCGGTTCAAGATCAACGACCACATAGTGCAGACCATCGTCATGCTCGAAAAACTTCCTTTCCCCAAGCACCTGAAGCGGGTCCCGGAATACGCCGGCGGCCACCACGAGACGATGATCGGCACCGGCTATCCGCGCAAGCTCGGCAAGGCCGACATGTCCATTCCCGCCCGCATCATGGCCGTCGCCGATATCTTCGAGGCCCTGACCGCCGCCGACCGCCCTTACAAGAAGGCCAAGACGCTGAGCGAAAGCATCCGCATCCTGTCCTTCATGAAAAAGGATAAGCACATCGACGCCGACCTTTTCGATCTGTTCCTCAAGTCCGGGATCTACAAGACCTACGCCGAAAAGTTCCTTAAACCCGAGCAGATCGACGATGTCGATATCGCTCGGTATGTCGGTGCCGGCGGCGGGTGATCCGGCTGGTGTTGGCGATGAACGACGATCTTCTTCGCCGCGCCAAGGCCTACCCCTACCGAATACCCGAGCGATCGTATCTTCTCGCCAACGGGCGGGAGCAAAGAGCGGAAAACTTTTCCTTGCCGGAGTTGTCATGCCGCCGGCCGGTGCTCGCTTGCGGTAGCAACCAGTCACCGGAACGGCTGGCGGTGAAGTTCGCCGACATCGACGGCGGGCCGATCCCGATGATCCGGGCTTGGCTGCAAGATTACGACGTTGTCTATTCCGCCCATTTCACCGCTTACGGCTCGATCCCGGCGACCCTGCGATATTCGCCCGGCACCACCGTCTTCCTTTTCGTCGCCTGGTTGACGGCCGGCGAGCAAAACCGCCTGCACCAAACCGAGAGCGTTGGCCTGAATTATGACTTTGGGCGGCTCGACGGCATCGAGATGGAGATGGATGGCGGCGGCGTTCTCGACCGGGTTTTCGTTTACCTGAGCCGCCGCGGTTGCTTGGCTCAAAATGACGCTCCCATCGCCCTTGCCGCCATCAAGGCGGAAGGACGGAAATGGCCGGCCCTGACCGAGGAACAGATTCTCGGCCTTGCCCGGGATTACCTGGAGCCCGGCGTTCGGCTTGATGATTTTATCCTGGCCGCAATCGCCGATGAAGACCTTCGCCGGGCCCGTGGCGACGCCCTGGAAAAGCATGAACGGCCCTTCGCCCACCCGGCGTTCACTCCCATCGCCGTTTGAGGCTGGCGGGAAATTCGGTGACAGCATACTTAACCCGCATTGCCCAGATGACCCTGTAATTTGACGACAGCGCACCCGGATTCTGGTATAAGAATCATTATGTTATAGACAGACTTGGGGTGTTGATATGGCTCACCC
>DUZD01000072.1 GCA_013349695.1 Rhodospirillaceae bacterium | reverse complement strand
CTTTCTTGAGAGGCCGGATAAGGCCACTTTCCCGAGCCGGCCTACCATCCTGAAGCCACTGTCCGAGACGGCTGTCAAGGGCGGCCGTTGGCCGTCGCAAAGCGACGCGCAGCGCCCTTTACCGCCGTCTCGGACAGTGGCAGGCTTAATAAAGGACGGACTCTAAGCTGAGGGAAGGAAAACGGTGAAGACGGTCTTCTCGCCAGGGGTGCTGGTGATCGCAAGATGTCCCCGGTGGCGGTTGACGATGTGCTTGACGATGGCAAGCCCCAGGCCGGTTCCTCCCATTTCCCGCGAACGCCCCTTGTCCACCCGGTAAAAACGTTCGGTCAAACGCGGAATGTGTTTCGGCTCGATGCCGTCGCCGGTGTTTTCCACGGCCACCGACACACCCTCGCCGCCGAGGCCCGGGAAGTCTTCGGAAACCCTGGCGGTTACCCGGGCGGGCGTCTTTTCCCGGCCGTACTTGATGGCGTTGTCCAAAAGATTGTGAAACACCTCGTTCAACTCGTCCCGGTCGCCAACGACCGCCGGCAGGGACCCGGCGCAATCGAGTTCGACCTCGATTCCCTTCCTCCGTCCCCTGGCCGACACGGTCTCGACCACCTCCCGCAGAAGATGCTTGATGGCCAAAGTGTCATCGGGGCGGATGTGTTCCATGGCCTCGACCCTGGAAAGGGAAAGCAGGTCGTCGACCAGGCGGGTCATGCGTTTCGCCTCGGCTTCCATGATTCCGAGAAACCAATCCCGGGACCCAGCATCGTCGCGGCCAACGCCCTTCAGCGTTTCGATGAAGCCGCAGAGCGAGGTCAAGGGGGAGCGCAATTCATGGCTGATGTTGGCGACGAAGTCGGCGCGTATCTTCTCGGCGGTCTTCGACTCCGTCACGTCGTGCATGACGAGCAACGCCCAAACGGCCTTTCCGGGCACCTTCGCCGGCAATACAGACGCGTGCAGCTCGAACGTCCTGGCGATCGGATTCGACAAGCTGACTTCGACCGTGCGCGGAGGTTTTCCACCTAGAACGTCATCCGCCGCTTCAATCACCCGTTGATGGGGAAGGGAAAGGGCCAGATCCAGGCCCTTGATATTCAGGTGGAGCAACTCCCGGGCGGCGCGGTTGTACCCGACGACCTCCCGCTTTTCGTTAACCAGGATGACGGAATCCCGAAGGCCGTCGAGGATGTGGGCTTGCAGGGCTAGTTTGCCGGCCTTCCTGGGAGATCGTTTCTTCACGCCCCTTTCCCTCCGCCGCTCTTCGGCTTCTAGTGGCCCGCGTCAGCAAAATCGCACCCCTATGATCGCTTTTCCCGTCCCCTCGGGGCGTCGGGAACGCTTGACGATGCTTTGGCATCGCCTGCGCGCCCTTTCGGGGACTTACGCGGCGCCACTGGCGCCACGGTTCCCCTCAAGCCTACCGAGGGGACGGGAAAAGCGACCCTTCGGGCGGTCTTGCGAGGCTTCCGGACATCGTCGCGCGCCGCTTGTGGTGCACGGACACCACGGCGCAACGCGCTCCTAGCCGGAAACCTCGCAAGACCGTCGTAGGGATGCAATTTGGCTGACGCGGGCCACTAGCAAAAATGGTAACACGAGGGGATCAAGAAATACATGGCCGCTGGCTGCAACCGGATGTTCGCTGCGGTGTTGGGATTCTCCCCCGGCGGAATCGCGGCCTCCGCAAATCCGGGTGAATTCCACTTGCAACGGCGAGGAACCAAATCCGTATTGCCCAATGTTGTTGTTCCGGCCTACGCTCAACATAGGCTTCGGCTGAAACAACAACTTAATCCGCGCCAGCGTCCAGCTTAAGCGGTGGACCACTCAGGGGCAGGCCAAGGTCAAGCGGCGCTTGACACCGGCTTCTTTTTTTGGCTCTGAACCGAGGGCGTTGAAATTTGGGAAGGGCTTCGGTTCGATGGAACTCATCAAGAAGAATTTTTCGCCGATTATCGTCCTCGTCGCGGCGATCTGGATCGTGGAGGCTGTAAACCTCTTCCTCGGACACGGCTTGACGTCGTGGGGCATCCTGCCGCGCCGGGCGAGTGGGCTGATCGGAATTGCGTTGGCGCCCTTCCTTCACGCCGGACTGTGGCACGCCGTTTCGAACACGGTGCCCCTGCTGATCCTGGGCGCGCTCACCCTGATCGGCGGCAAAACGCGGTTTTGGGCGAACACCGTCGGGATCGTATTATTGTCGGGGGTTCTCGTCTGGCTGTTCGCGCGCGGCGTATCTCACGTCGGCGCCAGCGGTCTGGTGCTCGGGTATTTCGGCGCCTTGCTGGCCCGCGCGTACTTCGAGCGCGGCTTCGTCTCCATCGCCGTTGCATGCGTGACGATGATCCTCTACGGCGGCATGCTGTGGGGCATCCTGCCGCTTAGAAGCTACATTTCCTTCGAGAGCCACCTGTTCGGCCTGATCGCCGGCATCGCCGTCGCCTGGCTGGGCCAAAAGCTCAAGCCCCGGACCGGGGACACCAAGGCTAGCTAGCGGAACTGTACGCGCGCGCCCCGAAACCGCCGCGGGCAACCGTGCGGGTGCGGGCCCTGGGCTGGCGGGTCTGCGACTTGGCGACGCGGGTGCGCCCATTGGCGGAGACGGCGCCGACGCGGCCGCTGCCCGAGGTATAGAAGCGGTTGGGATCGTGGCTCGGCCGGTAGAGGGGCTGCGTGAACACGCCCGAGCCATACCGGGGCGCCAACATATAGCCCATCATGAAGGGCAGCCAAACCGAGCCGCCGGACGACGCGCGATGCTGGTAACAGCGTTCGTAGCCGAATTCGGAGTAACAGTCGTTGGAATTCGTATAGCGGGGCGCGACCTGGTTGTGCATGCTTTGCGCCTTGGCGTATTCGGCCTCGCAGGTCGCCTCGTCGGTGACGCCGGCCTTGACGCAGGCCTCGACCGAGGGATACGTCAGCGCTTCCTCCTCGGCCTCGCCGCCGGAGTAGGCGGCGATGCCGAGCACGCCCGCCCCGATAAGCACCAGCTTGAATTTATCCGCGCGTTCCATTCCAGCTTACTCCTTTGTCAGACCGCCATGCTGGCGGCGTTGAGGATGCCGGCGACCAGGGACGCGGCGCCGAGCCAAATGCCGGCGGCGACCTCGCCCGCCTCGATGCGCTCGGAAATCCTCGGCATCGGCATGCGGACGAGGAAATAGACGACGATCTGAACGATCATCGCGACGACCCCCCAAAGCACCAAATCGATGACGCTCTGCGAGTGCAGCATGACGCTGGCGAGCGGCAGGGCGAAGCCGATCAGGCTGCCCGAAAACGCCGCCGCGGCCGCCGTCGAGTTATCCTTGATGAGCTTGATCTCCTCATGCCGCGTGGTTTTCGAATAAATGGCGATGAAAATGACGGTCAAAACCGCGGCGACGGCGAAAAAAGCTAAAAACTCCAACAGGCTGGGTATGAATCCGGCAAATAGTTCGCTCATCTGAAACTCCTGAATGGGTGTCTGGTTTGCGGCCGATACCGTCTTGAAACGCTTCCGCGTCCGGGGGCGCCGGATTATAATACTTTCAGCGTCGAAATTTCCAGGTCGACGCCGATCGTCACCTCGACGGTCTCCTCGCCTTCGTAGGAATCGGCGGATATCAGCAGGTATTCGTTCTTCTTGCCGTCCTCCAGATTGCGGCCGTAGAGCATCGCCCGGTGGAAGATCTCGCCGTGCTCGTCCGACTCGGGGTCCTCGTAGACCGATTCCCAGAACGCCACCGGCTCGGCATAGCCGTCCGTTTCGTCGAACCAGACGCGCTCGAACTTGGCACCGTCGTCGAGCGCGTAGGTGGTCTGGCCGATCCTGCCGCCCTTCGCCGCCCATTGCGCCCATTCGCCTTCGCTGCCGGGGTAATAGCTTTTGTACGGCATGTAGAGGGTGATTTCCTCGACGTGCTGGTCTTCCATGCCGTTGACGGTGAGGACCTGGATCATGGTGTCGTCGGCGGCGTAGTAGCGGTGGATGTAGGCATCGTCGCCCAGTTCGGCGTAGCCCTGGGCGACGACGATGATGGTGCTGTCGGGCAGCGGCATATGAAGGTCTTTCGCGTGCATGCGCAAGGGCAGGGTGTCGATGTCGACCGCGGCGCCCATGCGCAATCCCAGCGGCGTGGCGAACTCGTCCTCCTCGCCGGTTTTGGAGAATTTTTCCTTCAGTTCCTTGGCTCCGCTTTTGAAGAGCGATTTCATCGTGTCGCCGATCATGTTGCCTCCATCCTTTCCAACTTCGACCAATCGATCTCGGCGGCTTCGATGCGCCGGGCCGCCATGAAGTAGAGGATCGTCCCCGGATCGATCCCGTGGTCCGCCGGCGCGTTCAGGAAGAGATCGTCGCCGTGGGCGCTTTCGGCGACGCCGAAAAGCGTCGCGTCGTGCTTGGTCTTAAGCTCCGAAAACAGCAAGCCGTAGTTCACCCGACAGGCGTTGTCGGGCACCTTGAGGCTGAACTGGGTCGGGCCTTCCAGCGTCGACAGCAGCTGGCGCTGGACGCGGCTGGAGCCGGGGTCCTGAGCCGAGCGCACCATCATCTCTATCGATAGCGAGACGTTGCATTCGGCTTGCGGACAGTGGGAGCGCAAAAGATCGGCGAAACTGTGCTGGTCGAAATAAACGACCATGTGGGCGTCGCCGCTGACCGCCGCCGCGCCCAGCGCCGCGGCAAGGGTTTCGTTGTCGTCGTGGCCCAAGACGATGATGTACTGGGCGTTGGCGATCGCGGCGCGGCGCAACAAGTCGGGCGAATTCAGCGCCGGGGCGCGGACGAAATGCACCTGATCGGGCATCGGGTTTTCGATATTTTGGACGGTGCACAGCACGATTTCCCGTTCGCCGGTATCGCCGCGGATATGGTCGACCATGCGCTCTGTCCTGGACCCATGCCAGCCGAGAATGACGATGTGAGCGCTCAGATTTTCATAGCTCGCTAGTCCGTGCATTCTTTTCCTCCATCTTTTGGAGATAAGTTGCACCACCTTGGCGATGATGGTCGTGAACAGGGCGATACCGCCCGGCATGACCCACAAAACGGTAATCAGCCGCCCGGCTTCGGTGGTCGGGGAATAATCGCCGTATCCGACGGTCGTCGCGGTGGTGATGTAGAAGTACCAGAAGACATCGCCGCCGGAGATCTTTTCGCCGCCGGCCCAGTCGATCAGTGCCCACGAAACCGCGAAATGGATCGCCGTCACGAAAACGACGATGTCCCAGCTCAACCCCGCGATCCTGGCGTAAAGGCGCTTCCCAAGGCGTGATAGAACGGTATACATTCCGGCTAACCATCTGGTAAATCGCGCATATTTCAGAATAGCTCATCCGGCCAAAAGCCTCTTAATTCGTACAATTAATTTTTTATTTTCTTATTCTCAAAACTGGTATCCACTTCACTCCGGTAAAATCCGGATAACATATTGATTTTTAGTGGTTTTTTTAGAAATAGCCAGATCTGTAAATTTTTCTGGAAAAGTCCCTGGATTTCAGCATGCTGGCACCATACCACTGGAACGAAGGAGATACCCGCTTTTCTCATTTAAAGCCCGGACTCTCGGCGCGAGGCGAATTCCCGCTTGCATTTTTTATAACATGTTATATATTACATGTAATGAATTATTTTGGAATTTGCAATGGCAACCAAGAAGCCGGCCTACTACCAGTCCAAATACCGCGAGCGTCTGCGTGAAAAGGGCTACGTCAAGCGTGAGATTTGGATTCCGCCCGATTACACCAAGGTCCTCAAGGACTGCGAAGCGGCGATAAGAGCCGGCGTGATGCCGATCATCCCCAGAATAGGCACGGAGAGAAAAATGAGCCAAGATGAAAACTGGACTACCGAGTCCCTGCTGGCTGCGTTGCGGCAATCCGAGCCCGTGATCGCCGGCGACATCGCGGTCGAACTCGTCGAAGGGGCCGATCCCGGGATCCTGCTCATAATGAAGGAATTCGGCGATCTACAGCTGTTGATGAGCGTCAGCGGCAGCCAGATCATCGTCGACACCCAGCTCTGGGCGGTCGAAGAGGTCGGCGACAGCGCCGCCTTCAACGAAATGATCCTGAAGACCCACAAGCTGTTCCCGCTGTCGACATTCGGCATCGCCGTCGGCCCCGACGGCCGGGACTACTACGAAATGTTCGGTTCGCTGAGCGCGGGCTCGATCCTGGACTCGGTGATTTTCGAGATCGAGACCCTGGCCGACAACGCCCTGCAGGCGGCGGAGGCCTACCAGTCGGACCTGAAAAACGTCGCCTGAGGGATTTTCCCTTCGAGCCGCGACATAACGTTTCTGATCGAGGAGTAAGGCGGTATGAATATTTGGGCAAAAGTAGCGACGGCCATCCGCGGCGGCGTCAGCGATGCCGGCGAGGCCATCGTCGACCACCAGGCGCTGCGCATTTTGGACCAGGAAATCCGCGAGGCCGACAACGCGCTGATCCAATCCAAGGAAGCGCTGACCAGCATCATCGCCAAGCGCAAGCTGGCCGGAAGGAAGGTCGGAAGCCTGAAGTCCTCGCTGGAGGAGTACGAGGGTTACGCCATCCAGGCGCTGGATAAGGGAGACGAGACCCTGGCCACCGAAATCGCCGACAAGATCGCCGGCATGGAGACCGAACTTCTCGGCGAGGAAGGGGTCGCCAAGTCGTTCGCCGACAGCGAGGCGCAGCTGCGCCGCGCCGTGGCGCAGACGGAAGCCAACCTGAGACGCCTCAAACAGCAGGTCGACACCGTCAAGGCGACGGAGAAGGTGCAGCGCGCCCAGGCCGCCGTCGCGGCGCGCCACTCGGGCGCCGACAGCAGCATGCGCAGCGCCGTCGACAGTCTGGAACGCCTGAAGGTCCGGCAGGCCGAGCGCGCCGCGCAGTTCGAGGCGGCCAGCGAGCTCGCCGGCTCGACCGAGGAGGTTAGCCTGGAAGACAAGCTGAAGGCGGCCGGCATCGTCGGCGGCGGCGCCAAGGGCGGCGACATCCTGGCCCGGCTCAAGGCCAAGCGCGGCGGCTGAACCCCGGTAATACCAACCGGCGTTCCGGCCGATGCGACGCATCCCGGTTGCCCAGCGGCCCAACCTGAAGCAATCGGCGCTGGCCCACGGCTATCTGCTCGGCGATGGCGGCGGCGTTCCCTGCTGGGATGAAACGGCCTATTACCGCTTCACCTTGCGCCAGATCGAGGACGGCATCGAGAGTTCGGCGGAGGAAATCGAGAATCTCTGCTTCGAGGTCCTGAACCGCGCCGTCGCCGATGAGACGGTGTTCCGGCGGCTTTGCATACCCGAGGCCTATTGGAACTACGTTGCCGAAAGTTGGCGGACCCGAGAAAAGGACCTCTTCGGGCGGTTCGACTTTTCCTACGACGGCCTGGCGCCGGCGAAGCTCTTGGAATACAACGCCGACACCCCGACGACGCTATATGAATCGTCGCTGTTTCAGTGGGAATGGCTGGAGCAGGCGATCGGCCTCGGCCTGGTTCCCGAGGGCACCGATCAGTTCAACCTGCTGCACGAGTTCCTGCTCGAGGCGATTTCGGGATTGGAACTCGATGGGCCGCTGCACATGGCCTGCCTCAAGGACATCGAAGAAGACCGCGGCACCGTCGAATACCTGGAAGACGTCGCCGCCGAGGCCGGCGTCGAAACCACTTTCTTGTCGATGGAGGAGATCGGCGTCGACGCCGACGGCCGCTTCACCGACCTCGACGACCGAGTGATCGCCACCCTGTTCAAGCTCTATCCCTGGGAATGGTTGATGGAGGAGGAATTCGGCCGCTACATGCCCGAGAGCGGCGTCCGCTTCATCGAGCCACCGTGGAAGGCCGTGTTGTCGAACAAGGGCCTGCTGGCGCTGCTGTGGGAGATGTTCGAGGGACATCCGAACCTGCTGCCGGCCTATTTCGAGGACGATGCGCGGGCGGCGGAACTATCGGGCAGGTTCGTCCGCAAGCCCCTGCTGTCCCGGCGCGGCGCCAACGTCGAAATCGTCCGCGAAGGTAATGTCGAGGTACGGAAAGACGGTCCCTACGGCGGTGAAGGGTTCGTCGTGCAGATGTTTCACCCCTTGCCCGACTTCGACGGCCGCCGCCCCTTGACCGGCTGTTGGATGGTCGCCGGCGGAGCCGCCGGGCTCGGCATTCGCGAGAGCCGGGACCTGGTGACCACGGAAAACGCCAACTTCATCCCGCACGTCATCCTGGACTGACGGGGCGGCTGAAATGCATTTTCATCTTTCGTTGCCGGGGACAGCAAGTACAATCCTGAATCACACGAATAAATGGCTCCTCGGCGCGGGGGCGGAGAAAATGGCAGTCTCGGGGAGGCACTCACTTGACCAACACCATAAAAACGCCGGCATACGTGACGGATGAAAAAATTCTCGACCGCGACCTTGGGGCGCTCCGCAAGATCGCCGACGAGGCCGCCTGCAAGCTTTTGTATTCGCCCAAGGCGTGCGCGCTGTCGCCGGTCCTCGAAAAGGTCGCCGGGCGGGTCGACGGGTTCAGTTGCAGTTCGCTGTTCGAACTGAGACTGATCGATCGCGTCTGCGGCGGCGAGACGCCGCTCCACCTCGTCAGCCCCTTGCTCAAGGAAGAGACGCTGGGCGAGATCGGCGGCCGTCTCGATTACCTGACCTTCAATTCGCTCACGCAGTGGGAGCTGTTTGGCGACAAGGTGCCGGCGGCGACGCGGGCCGGGATCAGGATCAATCCCCAGCTTTCGTTCATCCGCGACCCGCGCTACGACCCGTGCCGGCGGAATTCCAAACTCGGCGTGCCGATCTCCAAGTTGGCCGAGGCGGTGGAGGCGGAGCCAGCCCGCTTGCGGGGGATCAGCGGTCTCCACTTCCACAATAATTGCGACGCGACCGATTTCGCCAGTCTGCTGGCGACGGCGCGCCACATCCAGGACGTGATCCCGAACCTTCTCGAAAGCTTGGACTGGATCAACATGGGGGGCGGCTACCTTTTCAATTTGGCCGAGGACACGTCGGACTTCTTCCACGCGGTCGAGGTGTTCCGCGACACCTTCGGCCTCGACGTCTTCATCGAGCCCGGCGCGGCTCTGGCCCGGCGCGCCGGAAGCATCGTGGCGACGGTGCACGATCTTTTCGAAAGCGATGGCATTCAAGTCGCCGTCCTCGACACCACCGTCAACCACATGGCGGAAGTTTTCGAGTTCCAGTTCGAACCGGACGTCCTGGGCCACGTCGACGGCGGCGCGCACCCCTATGTGCTGGCCGGGTGTACGTGCCGGGCTGGAGATGTCTTCGGCGAGTATGCCTTCGACGCGCCGCTCGCCGTCGGCTCCAGGATCACCTTCCCCAACATGGGGGCCTACACTATGTCGAATGCGCACCGCTTCAACGGCGTCGGCCTGCCGACGATTTATACCCGCCGCGCCGACGGCGGGCTGGAGATGATCAGGGAGGATACCTTTGACGATTTCGCCCGAACCGCGGGAGTGGCCGGCAATGCAGTTGCATGAGAAACGGGTTTCGGTTCGGCTGTCGCCCGGAGACCGCGGACCGATCGAACAGATCGAGAAGGCGCTCTCCCCGCGCTTCGCCGATGGAGAAATCCCCCTTCGCCTCGCCGTCACTTCGATCGATGGCGATCGCTATCGCTGCGAGATCGGCTGCCTGGCCGGCGGGCGCCCGGGCGAGCGCCAAGGCGGCGGCTCGATCTTCGAGTTCCGGCGGCGCGGCGCCGAAAAGGCCGACCGCTTCAACGCAGTCTTTCTGGTGCCGACGGGCATCGGCGCCGAGATCGGCGGACACGCTGGCGACGCGACCCCGGCGGCGCGGTTGCTGGCTGCCGGCTGCGACCGGCTGATCACCCATCCCAACGTCGTCAACGCCAGCGACATCAACGAGATTCCGGCGAACGCGCTTTACGTCGAAGGCAGCGTAATCTGCCGCCTGCTGATGGGGACGGCGGGGTTGAAACCGGTCCGCGCCAACCGGGTGCTCGTCGTTATCGACGCGCAGGCGGACGAAATGATCGAGAACCTGGCGCTGAACACGGTCGAGGCGGCGCGCGCCACTTACGGGCTGACCTGCGCCGGGATATACAGGCTCGATCCGCCGCTCGAGCTCACCGCGACCTACGCGGATTCGGGCCGGGCGGTGGGCACCGGGCACGGCATCGGCCGCTTGTTCGATCTTCTGGGCGAGACCAGGGACGACTACGACGCGGTGGCGATCTCGTCGCTGATCGCCGTGCCGGACGGCTACCACGACCAGTATTTCACCAGCGGCGGCGACATGGTCAACCCGTGGGGCGGCGTCGAGGCGATGCTGACCCACGCGGTATCGCACTTCCTCGACGTCCCGTCGGCGCACGCGCCAATGATGGAATCGCGCGAAGTCCTGTTCGGCGATCCGGGCCGGGTCGATCCCCGCATGGCGGCGGAAGCGATTTCCTCGTCGTTTTTCCAGTGCGTCCTCAAGGGCCTCAAGCAAAGCCCTTCCATCGTCGCCGATCCGTCACGGACGCGTTCGGACGGCGTGCTGACGGTGGAAGACGTCTCGTGCCTGGTCCTGCCCGACGGCTGCGTCGGTTTGCCGACCCTGGCCGCCCTTGAGCAGGGCATCCCGGTAATCGCGGTTCGCGAGGGCAAGGGTTTGATGGCCAACGACCTGACCGCGTTGCCGTGGCGGCCGGGCCAGCTCACGGCTGTTGAAAATTACTGGGAAGCGGCCGGCGTGCTCGGCGCGCTCCGCGCCGGCATCGCGCCGGAGTCGGTGCGCCGGCCCTTTGCTAAACTCGAAGCCATAACCTGGCGCGAAACCGGCAAGGCGACATCGCCGGAACCAATCCGGCGACTGCCCGGCTTCATGAAATATCCGGGCTAGTGGCCGTAACAGAATAAATGAATCACTATCCTCCCTTCCGTCGTCATGGCCGGACTTGATCCGGCCATCCACGGGCCCCGCGCTCGGCATCAACCGCGTGGATACCCGGCTCAAGGCCGGGCATGACGACGGAAGTGAAGTGACGCG
>DUZD01000071.1 GCA_013349695.1 Rhodospirillaceae bacterium | reverse complement strand
CACGCGTTACGAAAAGACGGACACGGCCTACATGGCCATGCTCTTTCTCGCGGGTGCGGTGATCTGGATGCGATAATTGTCAACAGGTCCTAGTTGATAAGGTGGAGATTTGTGTCCTTCAACAAAGAGAAGGAGGAGCAGATCATGCACGGTCGGGGGACACTAGGGAAAAGCGGAAATTAGTATGCTGTCACCGAATACGTATTGCCCTTTCACATAGAGTCGCGGAATGGTCGGCCAGTCGGAGAATTGCTTGATGCCTTCGCGGATGCCGGGCTCCATCAAGACGTCGATCCCTTTGAACTTCACTCCCGAATGGGTGAGCGCTTGGCTGCCATCCCCGTTCTTTCCGGGGTTCGCCGACGGACGGGCCGTTTTGGAATCGGTGAGGGCCGCATGATGGTCTGGACAACGGGGGGTACATTTTAGCGCTAGGCGTGGCCGATCATATCTGGGATATTGGCGAGCTGATCGAGGCAGCTACCGACCCAAGCCCAAGGGGGTGTCCCGTGGGGTGGTTTTGGGTAATCGAAGGTGGAATCGGGAGGTGAGCATGAAGTGGTCAAAAGGGCTGTTGGTATTTGCGGTAACGACTGTTATTACGGTGCTAATTCTTTCGGTTTTTCTAGTACGTTGACATTGAAAAGCCCGCCGCCGAAGCGAGGATCCGCTGGTGTCCGTGCCATGCCTCGCTTAGGAACTGTCACGAAATAAATATACCATTTCCTGACGGCAAAATCGTGTAGTTCCACTCACCGTGGAACTCGTGACGCTGGATATTGATCTCCGCGAGTTTGCGTACACTCTTGCATGTCCAACGCAATGGCGATTCTGGATCTCCACACGTGGCCGGGTCAACCAGAGCGTTGAGACCCTCCCTGAGGGTCGGATCTTTGTCGACTGTCTTCTTGCGTTCTCCTCCAGGTTTGCGAATGCCCTGGCCCGGAAGTGCCGAAAATCCCTTTCCTCCAGATTCGAGGTCGCGAAGCTCTTGCCTCCCTATCCGGATTGCCCGGCGTGAAACTCCTGTCGCACTGGACACGAGCGAGGTTCCACCACGCCCAATTGCTTCCGCCAAAATGAGTTTCGTAACAATCCCTTAGTATGCCGCCACCAAATTCGTAAGCGCCGAGCGAGCGCTATCAAGCGGCGTATTCGATGCCATTGGAATCGAACAACTGCTTCAATTCGCCGCTTTCGTACATCTCGCGGACGATATCGCAGCCGCCAACGAATTGCCCTTTCACATAGAGTTGCGGAATGGTCGGCCAGTCGGAGAATTGCTTGATGCCTTCGCGGATGTCTGGTTCCATCAAGACGTCGACCCCTTTGAACTTCACCCCCAAATGGGTGAGCGCCTGGGTGACGGAGGCGGAAAACCCGCACTGCGGGAACATCGGCGTCCCCTTCATGAAAAGGACGACGGGATTTTCGTCGATTTCCTGCTGAATTCGCGCTGACAACGGATTGTCGTTCATCATTTTTTCCTTTGTTGAGCTTCAAAAGCCTAGGCATCCTCGGGGACGCTGGTCTGCAAGGCCAGGGCGTGCAGGTCGCCGCCGATCTTCCCGATCAGAGCCTGATAGACCATCTGATGTTGTTGCACCCGCGATTTTCCCTTGAAGGCGGCGGAGACGACGAGAGCGGCGTAATGGTCGCCATCGCCGCGAAGATCCTCGATCGTAACCACGGCATCGGCAATCGTTTCCTTGATCAGACGTTCGATTTCACCGGCATCCATCGCCATGACACTTTATCTCCCGGAAAAGAGAGGTCAGCCCGCCCGCATGTAATTCGGCAGCCAGCCCATGTGGCTGTCGCACAAGTCCGCTACGGATATGGCGTATGATCCGTTGACAGTCAAGCTCCGCCCGCCGGTGACGCCGATCCTTCGCGCCGGCGCCCCGGCCTTTTCGGCCGCCTTCAAAAGGGCATGCGGATCGTCGGTGGTCACCAGGTAGCGGCCTTGGTCCTCGCCGAACAGCCAGGCGTGCAGGGGCGGCGCGCCGTCCGGCGCCTCGAGGTCGGCGCCGATGCCGCTTGCCATGGCCATTTCGGCGACCGCCACGGCGAGGCCGCCGCCGGAAAGATCATGGCAGGCGGTGACCCGGCCCGCCGCGATCATGGCGCGCGCGAAATCGCCGTTGCGGCGTTCGGCGGCGAGGTCGACCGGCGGCGGCGCGCCTTCCTCGCGGCCTTCGATCTCGCGCAAATACAGGCTGGCGCCCAGATGCCCCATCGTCTCGCCAATGACGATGATGGCCTGACCCCGGTCCTTGAAAGCCAGGCTCGCGGCTTTGTTCACATCGGCCAGCAAGCCGACGCCGCCGATGGTCGGGGTCGGCGGAATGGCCTTGCCGTTGGTCTCGTTGTAGAACGAGACGTTGCCCGAGACGACGGGAAACCGCAGCTCGGCGCAAGCTTCGCGCATGCCCTTTATGCAACCGACGAACTGACCCATGATCTCGGATTTTTCCGGATTGCCGAAATTCAAGCAGTTGGTGATGGCCAGCGGCCTGGCGCCGACGGCCGTCAGGTTGCGCCACGTCTCGGCGACCGCCTGGCGGCCGCCTTCGAGAGGATCGGCGAGGCAGTAGCGCGGCGTGCAGTCGGCGGCAATGGCGATCGCCTTGCCGGTCCCGTGCACCCTGACGACGGCGGCGTCACCGCCCGGGCGCTGGGCGGTATCGGCCATGACCATGTGGTCGTACTGTTCCCAGATCCATTGCTTGCAAGCCAGATCCGGAGAGCCGACGAGCCGTTGCAGTGCCGCCAGCGGGTCGTTGGGGGACGGCACCCCGGCGGCGAGGACGGGTTCGGGTTTCGGCGCCGGCGTCCATGGCCTGTCGTATTCGGGAGAGGCCGCGACCAGCGGCGCGATCGGCAGGTCCGCCACCACCTGGCCGGCCATGGTCAGGACCATGCGGCCGCTATCGGTGAGGCGGCCGACAACGGCGAAGTCGAGCCGCCATTTTTGGAAAATGGCGCGGGCCCGGTCCTCGCCGCCGGCTTTCAAGACCATCAGCATGCGTTCCTGGCTTTCCGAGAGCATGATCTCGTATGGGGTCATGCCCTGTTCGCGTTGGGGCACCGCGTCCAGGTCCATTTCCACGCCCATGCCGCCCTTCGACGCCATCTCGAAGGAAGACGAGGTGAGCCCCGCCGCCCCCATGTCCTGGATGGCGACGATGGCGTCGGTGGCCATCAACTCCAGGCAGGCCTCGATCAGCAATTTTTCGGTGAAAGGATCGCCGACCTGCACCGTCGGGCGCTTGTCTTCGGAATCATCGCCGAACTCGGCCGAGGCCATGGTCGCGCCGTGGATGCCGTCGCGGCCGGTCTTGGAGCCCACGTAGATGATCGGATTTCCCGCTCCGCTCGCCGACGAATAGAAAATTTTGCCGGTCTCGGCCAAGCCGACGGTCATCGCGTTGACCAGGATGTTGCCGTCGTAGCCCCGGTGAAACTCGCATTCTCCGCCGACCGTCGGAACGCCGACGCAGTTGCCGTAATCGCCGATGCCGGCGACGACGCCGGAAACCAGGTGCCGGGTCTTGGCGTGGCCGGGAGCGCCGAAACGAAGGGAATTCATGTTGGCGACCGGCCGCGCCCCCATGGTGAACACGTCGCGGAGGATGCCGCCGAGCCCCGTCGCCGCGCCCTGGTAGGGCTCGATGAAGGACGGGTGGTTGTGGCTTTCCATCTTGAAGATGACGGCCTGGGCGTCGCCGATGTCGATGACGCCGGCGTTCTCGCCGGGACCGCGGATCACCCAGGGGGCTTCCGTGGGCAGCGTCCCGAGCCACTTTTTCGACGATTTATAAGAACAGTGCTCGCTCCACATCACCGAGAAGATGCCGAGTTCGGTGAGATTCGGCCGACGCCCGAGAATGGCCAGGATTTTGCCGTATTCGTCCTCCGAAAGGCCGTGCTGGCGGACGATTTCGGGAGTGATCTCGCTCATCGTTTCCTGGCCTCCGTGTCGGGGACGCGCGAGCGCCGCCGGATGAAGGCGGTTTTCGGCCGGCCGACGGGATTGACCACGGGGATCTCTTTGCGCCGCATGGGAACGACCAGAATCATGCCGGCCATGAAGCCGCCGATATGGGCCCACCAGGCGACGCCGCCTCCATCGCCGCCGCTTTCCATGGACAACAGCTGGAGGAACTGCAATCCGATCCATCCCCCCAGCACCACGAAAGCCGGCAGGCGGACAAGATAAAATATGAAGAGAGTCAGCACCCTGGCTTTGGGATGGAGGACCAGATAGGCGCCGAGAACCCCGGCAATGGCGCCGCTGGCGCCGATCACCGGGAACTCCGATTGCGGATTGCCGACGGCGTGGGCGAGGCCGCCGGCAACGCCGCAGAGGAGATAAAAAGCCAAAAACCGGAGATGGCCCATGGCGTCCTCGATGTTGTCGCCGAATATCCACAAGAACAGCATGTTGCCAAGCAGATGCATCCCGCCGCCGTGCAGGAACATGCCGGTGACGAGGGTGAGCGCCGCTGGAATGATGAAAAGCTCCGGGTCAAGCTCGCGGCCGCCGACCAAAACCGCCGGGATGGTTCCGAGGCCGTAGGACGCCGCCGCCGCGGCTTCGTCCAGGGAAAGCTGCCACAGGAAGACGGCGCCGCATATGGCGATCAGGGCGACCGTCACATATTGGAAACGGATCTTCCTTAAGGGGTTGTCGTCCTTCAGGGGGAGGGGCGCCATCGTCCGTCCCCGTCCTACGACAGCGCCCCGATGAGGCCGTCGAACATCGGCCGCCCGTCGCTGCCGCCGAGGAGGGGATCGGCCAGCCGTTCCGGGTGCGGCATCATGCCGAGGACGGTGCGGCCCTCGTTGAAGATGCCGGCGATGTTGTTCCGCGAACCGTTGGGATTGGCCGCGTCGGTCGCCTCGCCCTCCTCGTCGCAGTAACGGAAAGCGATCCGGCCGGCGTCCTCGAGACGTTTCAGGCTGTCTTCGTCGGCGAAGTAGTTGCCGTCGCGATGGGCGATGGGGATGCGGATCACCTGCCCCCGGCGGTAGCCCGTGGTGAAGGGAGACAGGGCGCTCTCGACGCGCAGGGAGACGTCCTTGCAGACGAACTTGAGGCCGGCATTGGGCATCAGCACGCCGGGCAAAAGCCCGGCCTCGGTGAGAATTTGGAAGCCGTTGCAAATGCCCAGCACCGCCACCCCTTGGCGCGCCCTGGCGACGATTTCGGCCATCACCGGCGAATGCGCGGCCATCGCTCCGGACCTTAGGTAATCGCCGTAGGAAAAGCCGCCGGGCAGGACGATCAAGTCGACGGCGGGCAGATCGCCGCCGCCATGCCAGACCATGGCGGGCGGACTCCCCGAGCTTTGTTGCAGCGCCACCTTGACATCGCGGTCGCAGTTGGAGCCGGGGAAAACGATGATGGCGGCTTTCATCGGCGGCCAAACCCAAGAGAATGGCGTAACCAACTCAGAAGGAAAAGCTGTCTATTCCTAGTGGCGAAAACACACTGGTGTAAAAAGGACAAAATTGATTCTCACTGCACGGGCGCCGTCAGACATAACCATCAAGTTTGATCAAGTGATGGCGTCAACGGCATGATCCAACGCTTGCAATCAAATCATGAAGCCTTGGGGGGCGCTAGTCTCTCCGCCGTCTCGATGTCAATCCGATCGAGATGATATCCCATCTCGCGGATGTCGCGCTTGGCATCTTCTTCGGAAAAGCCAATCCGTATCTGTCCGGTTTCGGAAAAGCGCTTGAAAAACTCCCACTTCCCGCCGCCCGGACACGGAGGAAGCCTTGATCGATCGTCGTTATCGGTGGCCGCGAACAATGACGAATCCTTGGACGAACGATAGACATGGAATATTGTAGCCCCTGGCTTGATGGCCCGTCTCGTTTCTCCCGGCCGCACCTCGGCTGCTCCGATCCAGTCCGTGGGCTCGGTGGGCGCGTCGTCCCCTTCGATGATGCCGTTCTTACCCATCGCTAACCGTCTTCACGTCCATGAATCAAACCAAAACCGGCTGTAGTATAACACCGCTTCCTTCTTATTGGCAGGACGTGCCGTGATAATCCGCTTTTTGCCGCCACGAAGCGTATACACGAAATAAACGACTCTTCCCTTCATAAACCCCAGTATCCGCCACCTATCCTCCCTAGGCGAATGCCGATGGTCGTAATCCTCAATATAGGGGTGTTTGAAGGCTTCCGGAATATCGCCAAAATCGATTCCGTGTTCCTTGACGTTGGCGGCCCGTTTCTTCTCATCCCATTCGTATTCGTTTTCGCCCACCGATCAGACCGAGCGCTATTCCCAGATGTCGATCTTGTAGTCCTCGATGACGGTGTTGGCGAGCAGTCGCCGGCACATGGCGTCGAGGTCATGGCGGGCCTTGACGGGGTCCGCCTCGGCCAAGTCGATTTCGATGTATTTCCCCTGCCTGACGCCCTCGACGCCGGTGAAACCCAGGGCCGAAAGCGCCTGCTGCACCGCTTTTCCCCGCGGGTCGAGGACGCCGTCCTTCAAGGTGACGATGACTGTCGCTTTCACGGCCGCGGTCGTCTCTCGATCCCCTATTGCATCACCTTGGGGCCCTTGATGTCGGTCGGGCCGCTTTCTGGCAGGATGCCCAAGCGGCGGGCGACCTCCTGATAGGCGTCCTCGACATTTCCCATGTCGCGGCGGAAACGGTCCTTGTCCATCTTCTCGTCGGTCTTGATGTCCCACAGGCGGCAGGAATCAGGGCTGATTTCGTCGGCCAGGATGATGCGCATCTGGTCGTTTTCCCAGAGCCGGCCGAATTCCAGCTTGAAGTCGACGAGACGGATGCCGACGCCGAGGAACAGCCCCGACATGAAATCGTTGACGCGCAACGCCAGGGACATGATCTCGTCCAGGTCCTGCGGCGTCGCCCAGCCGAAGGCGGTGATATGTTCCTCGGTGATCAGCGGGTCGTCCAGCTCGTCGGACTTGTAAAAGTACTCGACGATGGAACGTGGCAGCGGCGTTCCTTCCTTCATGCCGAAACGTTTCGCCAGGGAGCCGGCGACGATATTGCGGACCACCACCTCGATGGGGACGATCTCGACCTCGCGGACCAACTGCTCGCGCATGTTGAGCCGGCGGACGAAGTGGGTGGGGACGCCGATCTCGCCCAAACGGACCATCAGGTATTCGGAAATGCGGTTGTTGATCACCCCCTTGCCGGTGATGACGCCTTGTTTCTTGTTGTTGAAAGCGGTGGCGGCGTCCTTGAAATGCTGCACGAGAGTGCCGGGTTCAGGCCCTTCGAAAAGAACCTTGGCCTTGCCTTCGTAAATCTGTCTGCGTCTGGCCATGAGGTTGTCCGATGATGGGGGATGCGTTTCGGGCGCATCCGTGAAGAGGGTCTATGTGAAATGATATAGCAGTTGTCCGGGAACATGACAACGCCGGCTCACAGCGGCACCGGCAGCCACGCCGCTTGGCCGGGCCGGCCGGCGGCGAACAGCCAGACCGGCTTGACGCCCGCCATTTGTGGCGCGGGCAGCGCGATCAGCGACGACGACGTGGTGCCGAAGCCGCTGTCGGCGCCGACGCACATGGCGCCGCCCGGTCCCGCCCCGGCGTCGAAATCGCCTCTCGCCAGCAGCGCCCGCCAGGACGACCAATCCCCGGACCCGGGGTCGGGGGGCCGGGCGGCCTGGAATTGCGGCAGATACTTCCGCATGCGTGGCGACGCCGGATCGTTGAGGCCATAGGCCGTGATCATCGACAATCCATCGGCCAGTTCCGCCGCCTCGACGGTGGCGCCGGCGCTGTCGGGACCCGGGAATTTGAGCCAGAACGCTTCGCTCGCGTCGGCGATGATCATATTGAAAGAGCGGTAGCTTATGGGCTCGATACGGGACACCGCTTCCGCCGCCGCCGCCGCCGTCGCGTGGTCCAGGGCCTTGAGCGGCAGTTCACCACGGCTCGGATAGCCCGGTCGCGGACCCAGCGAGTGCAATCGATTGAGGACGCCGGCGGCGACGCCGGACGTGTTGAGGCCTAGCCAGGTGCCGCCGGCCTGCTCGTCGAGCCCGGCCGTCACCCATGGCCGCTCCGGCCAATGCCGCGCCGGCGGCCGCCAGGGCCGGCCGGCCATCTCGTCGCGGTTCGCCGCCAAAAGGACGGGCCATTCGTGGCCGGGGCGGCGCAGGATCACCAGCGTGCACATGAGGGATTTTAATTAACCCCAAAGCGCCGCCTGTGCCAGGGCATTGCGGCGCCGTCGCGGCAGCCGTAAATTGGTCCCTTCGTTACCGGCAGCCAAGGAGTGCTGGCATGGAAGACGCATTCGAGGAACGCCAAAAAAGCGAGGAGGCCAAATACAAGCTCGACCAGGAGCAACGCTTCAAGGCGCGATCGCGGCGCAACAAGCTCTTGGGCCTATGGGCGGCCGAACGGATGGGCTTGGCCGGCCCGGAGGCCGAGGCCTACGCCATGGAAGTCGTCCAGGCCGAGTTGCAAAAACCCGGCGACGGCGATGTCGCCGGCAAGCTGGCCGGGGATTTCCGCGGCCGCGGCGTGGCCATCGGGGAAGCGGAAATCGCCGCCGAGATGGAACGCCTCCATGCCGTCGCCCTCGAACAGATCGCCGGGGAATATCCCGAAGCGCTGGACAAGGACCACGAAACGGTTATCGGCGGCTGAAGGCAACCACGATCCGATCTAGTACAGTGCAGCGGAAGTTCAGATAAAATCTGACGCTTGCCTTTGCCGCCGGCATCCCTGGGCGGCTTCATTCTTTCGCCGCCTGCCGTTCGCCAAACAGATGACCGGCGACGAATACCGCCAACCAGACGGCCGCCGCCTGCGCGACGATGAAAACCAAGCCGTCGAAGATCCTGACCCCGCCGATGGCGAAAGTAAACATCCGGGCCAGGGTGACCTGAGGATTGCCGAACATGGTCGAGGAAACGGTGATCATCAGTCCGCCGACAAGAAAACCGACGATCAACCCGGTCTGCTTGGATTTCCTGTGCTGGCAGCCAAAAATGGTCAAGATGAGCAGAAATGTGCAGAAAACCTCGCTGAGGTAAGCGCCGCCCGTGCGCACGGTGTCGGAAACCGTGAACAAGCTGAAGAACCCCTCGCCGAAGAACATCAAATGGCTGACGACGGTTCCGCTCAGGCCGCCGATGAACTGCGCCAGGATGTAGCGCCGTCCGCTCCGGGCATCAATTTTCCCGGTCGCGATCATCGCCGCCGTGACCGCCGGATTGACATGGCAACCGCTGACCGGCCCCAGGATCTCGATCAAAACGAAATACACGAACGCGACCGCCAAGGCGTCCATGACCAGGGCCATGGGAACGCTGGCGCCGAAGACGTTATAGGACAGAATGAGCGGCGAAATGACGGCGATGGTCAAAATCATCGAGCCAAGATATTCGGCGAGCAGTTTTCGATGGTCGGGTTCGGCCGCCGTCAAGGATTTAGCGACTGCCGTCCGCACCGACGGTGCCCTCTCCACGGCCAGCGCTTTTACGGATTCGAGGTTGGTTTCACTCGCCAGTTTCGTGGCCTGCCCCCAGGAGCGGGAAAGGAAATCCCGTGCCGTCCGAGCGCGGCCGGGCATCTCCGCGAAGAAAGCCCGCGCCGTCCGAACGCGGCCGGGCATCTCCGCAAGAAAATCCCGTGCCGTCAGAAGGTGGCCGGGCATCTCCGCGAGGAAATCCCGTGCCGTCCGAACGCGGCCGGGCATCTCCGCCCGGCTCCACTCGGTGGCGCTGGAAAGAAATTTCCCGGACCCCTTTAAGAAACGCTTCCAGGCGGTAAATAGCGCTTCCGTTGCGGGCGGCTGTATTTCCGCTTGCGTCTCGGCCGGCTTTTCGGGTTTTGTCCCGGCTGGCTTCGCCGTTGTCTTTTGGGACGTCGGGGCGGTTTCTTTTGCCGTTTTCGGAGCCGCGGTTTTCGCCGGTTTCCTCACCGGTTTCTTTTGTTGCTTGTCCGGCTGGGCCTTATCGGCCGTTTCCTTCTCCGCTGGGTCTCGGGCCTGGCTGGGCGTCTTCTCCTGCTCCGGCTGCGCCGCCGCTTCGACGGAGGCGGGGATGGCATTGTTCATTAGGCCTTTCACGGAAGGAAGTTTTTTCGGCATGGTTTTCTCCGAACGGCGTGGAAACTCGGCGGCGAATCGGTAATATTACACTATCACATGTTTTCAATCTCCATGGCTACGGCAGCGATTTCCTTGCTCGCCTTGCCGTTTGGCTGGACAACGCTCGGCGTCAGACCGGCCAACGCCGCCTCGCCGTAGACGACCCTGTTGGCCAATTCGGCGGCCATGATCGGCAATCCCGCTTCGCTGATCTCGGCCCGCAAATGGCGGGCAATGACACTGCCCGGCGTCGTCTGGGCGAGAAGCACCGCGACGACGATTTTGCGATGCCGGCGTTCCTTGGTGGCGTTGATCTCGCCTATCAACTGCAAAGTATCCGCCGCGACGCGAAGATCAAAGGGGCTGGCCTTGACCGGTACGATGGCGATATCGGTGGCGGCGAGAACCGCAATCGTGGTGCGGTTGCGAAAACCGGCCGTGTCGGCGACAATCACGTCATGGAACCCGGCGGACTGGGCAATGGCTTGCCCCACCGTTTGCGTGTGATTGGCGATGATCCGCAAGTCTTCCAACGGTCCGTCCGGTTGGCGCCAGTTGATCAGCGAGCCTTGCGGATCGGTATCGAAAAGGGCCATCTTGCAGCCGTCGAGAAGCCAATAAGCGGCAAGGCAGGCGGCGATGGTGCTTTTCCCACTGCCGCCTTTCAGAGTCGCCAGGGCTATGATTTTTCGCTTCCGCGCCTCTGCCATCTTTTCCTCCCCCCATGCCGTTTTCCATCATCTCGACCGCAAACGACACTCTGGTAGTTGCTAAATCATGACATCGCCAGCTAGGACATCAACTGAAAAACGGATCGACGAACATAATTTCTTCTCATTTCCCATTCGGGGATACGGACGATCTAAATGCCGGAAGCGCCGCAAAAGCCGCGATTGCCAATGCATCCATGACATGAATGATTTTCCTGTTTCATTCCATGTTGACGGGAATTTTCCGCTGTTCACGGCAAACGGACGGAGAGC
>DUZD01000070.1 GCA_013349695.1 Rhodospirillaceae bacterium | reverse complement strand
CTCCATAAGTTTCGTCGTGAGTTCTTTTTGCCTTTTTAATTCATGGCCTTGCCGTTTCTGTTCGCCTTCCAACCGGACTACCTTGGGGTATGAGATATCCTTGTTGTAACAACTGTCCTCAATACGCCCCATTGCTTTGTAGTCCTTGAATGCCTCGCCAAGGGGATAATCCTTGATTTGTTTCTCGAGTAAAATCCTCTGTTCGTCATAAAGCTCTTGATCGGCTTCTAGTATTTTGCGGAGGCGCTTTTGCACATACCAGGGAAGGTCCTCGACTTGGGGCCGGTAACTCGATGTGGTCGCCTCCCTCGTCCACATGGCGATTCTTTCCCATCCCATGCGATTGAAAAAAAGGAATAGGGATTCGTCAAGCAGATCGGCGATTCCAACAAACGCAAAAGAGGTCCGAAGCCGCTCCCTTGCCTTGTCGAGGGCATCATCGACGGACATGGCATGTGTATTTTTTTCACTGAAAGGGGTAATTTTTTCGAGCTTCTCGCTCTCGTAAAGCGCCAAGTCGTAAACTTGGTGATTAGCGTTGTCCACCTGATGCACGAACTCGATAAAATCATCAAGCGTCTCACGGGGCGATCCTGACCGGCCCTGTCCCCAGCCCTGTCTCCAATAAAAATCGGCGATCAGTCTATTCATAGGGTTCCTGAGTGTTGCGACATATGTCACCTGCTCCCCCAGCTCGTCCAATATCCCGTAAAACCGATGGCAGGATATAAAACAGCGATCATGCTTCTTCCAGGTTTCGTCCCTAAGAAAAGCCATCTTTTCATCTTCGTCGCGGAGGAAAAAGACGGGGCGGTCGCAAGGGCTCCTCTCGATGGCGAGCGAGAATGTCGAGCCGGCGGTTTTGTGGATATGGTGGAAAACAACAAGCCGGGCTTGCGCGAGTAACGGATCTAATAAATCGGCGTCGATGCGTGTATCGAAAAATTTGTCTTCGGTGTTCAATCGCTCCTCCAAGAATCCTGAAAAGGCCTCCGGAACCGGAGACATAATAGCTTCATGCTTTAGCCGCTTAAAATAAAAAAAGGCCAGCCGCCGTTTTATTGCTCAAGGTCACAGCGCGGTTCCGATTAATCCATATCTTATGTTACTCTTCGATGGCGTATGACATGGCGGGCGAGGAACGATGGCGGACGCTATTGATGGCCTTGTGGCGGAAGCTCTCGAGGCGCATAGGGCCGGTGATTTCGACAGGGCTGAAAGGAATTACAAAGAATATCTGGATTCCAAGGAGCGCTCGGTCGATGTAATTTTTCTACTCGGACTGGTTAAATTGAATAAGGGGGAACCTGAAAACGCCCTTGGGTTATTCGATGAAGCGAGGCAAAAAGAGCCGGGCCAAGCCGAATATCATGCCGCCGCCGGTGATGCCCTGATGGCAATGGAGCGGGCGGAAGAGGCGGAAAAGGCATACCGCGAAACCATAAAATTATCAGCGCAAACGCCGGAGTACATGTTCCGATTGGGCCAAGCCCTATGGGCCCAAGGTCACCGGGACAAGGCCGAAAAAACACTTATTGCCGGACTGTCCTATGATACGGACGAAAACCAGCCCGAAATTCGGATCGCTCTTTCGAAGCTGCTTATAGAAAAGGCCGAGCACCTTTTAAAGCAAGGCCTAATCGATAACGCCATCAGGGAAGGTTTTAGGGCCGCCAATTTATCCCCCGATCATGGCGAAATAAAAAAGGCGACCGACGCGATCATAAATTTCAAAAGAAAAAACCATAAATTACTAACCTCGATATACAAAAGCAATGAACATACGTTCATTGATTATTCAGCGATATCGCCTGAATATCTGAACAGCGAGAGTATCACCAACATAAGATTCGCACTTCTCGATGGCGCCGGGCGTTTCGTCCGGGGACTTCTCGCCGCTGGCCGCGAGAACGATGTTTGCCTTCTCGCCAAACGTTTCGACCTTTCCAGTGAAGCGGTGAACATTCTTCAGGCCTGGTTGCATTGCATCCCGCATAGCCTCGTCGCCAAGGACGTTCTCGGCTCAATTCTCCGGCAACTCGAATCCCTTGAGCCCGGAAGCCTGGAAAACAAGGAGCGGGAAGAAAGGGTCTACTGCGCCCTCCGCTTCGTCGATTTGTCACCTAAGCCGTCCATTCATTTCGGATGGCTGTCGAAATATCTGGAGGCGATGTCCGAACCCGATCTGAAGAGATTGATTTCCCGTTGCCGAAAGGAAGAAGCAGGGTTTGCGATAGAACTTGCCGTTCGCGCCTTGGGCGAATCGGAAAATGCCCTGGAATTATTACGCCTGTGGCGCGAAGAGGAGCCGGATGATTCAGGGGTTGAGCTTGTCAGACGCTATTGGGAGGCAAAATCCACCAAACGAATGGAAACCCTCGAAAAAACCAAGGGAACCAAGCATGCCAGGGCTTTCGGCTATCGGCTTCTCGCGGCGGCGGGAGAATCGGTGGGAGCCCATGCGGCCATGGCCGAATTATCGGATCGGGGAACACCCCCGGAATTGACCGCCCATCATCGCCAGCGGGTCAAGAATTTGACCTTGAAGTCATTGATGTCTTCGGCCCCCGTCCTGGAACTCAAAGCCCTGCCAAAATGGCGGTCTTTTCTCATCGCCTTTCGCAACTCCGGGCGGGTGACGTTTGATATCAACGAACCGGACCGATCGATTGTTTTTGTTAACGCGGCGCGTAGCCAGGGAACGGCCATGAATATCAACTTCAGAAAACTATTCCCCAAGGACAGAATCTGGAAACCCGATCCGGCTTTTGAAATAAGAGAATTCCAGAAGATTGGAAGAAAGGGGCTGGCCCGAAAGATACAGGTATCGTTTCATGCCGCAATCCGCGCCACTCCCTGGTTCGATAACGAGACCGGGTATTTTACAATGATTCGCGACCCGGTTCGCCGTTTCATTAGCGCCTATTACAAACGCGTAAGAGAGATGCACTATGAGGCGCGGCGTAATGATTCCTTGAGCAATAACGTTGAAAAACTTCCTTCCAACGAGTTCGCCAATTTTGTTGTCGCCTTTTTCGAGTCTGCCGACGAGGATTGCGATGACCCGGTATGGGGCCAAAACCAGAATCTGAACGAGGGCCAGCTTTTCGATCTGGCTTACGAGGTTCTTTGTGAACAGTTTGCTTTTGTGGGCATTACAGAGCTTTACAATGAAACACTTGTCGCCTTTTCCCTGGCATTTGGGCTCAATCGGGTGCCTTTGCTAGGCGCGTCTTGGCTGAACGGAGAAAACGTATTTTCCCCCAAGGACGAGGATATTGCCCCCCGCATCCTTGAACAAATCCGCGAAAAAAACGCCGTCGATTGTGAACTATATCGGCGATTCCGGGAAAAGTTCGAAACTGAATTTGCGGATGTCATCGATTTCACCAATGCGGAATTCCCCATGTTGACGGAAGAAAAGGTGAATGAGTTGAAGGCGGTAGTCTTGGAGCAATAGATGCCCCGAACTCCAAAACACCGACGGCCCGAAATGTAACTATTCCTTCTTCAGCAGAAACTCCCGCCCGGCCTTGACCACCGGCTCGCCGCCGCAAGCGACGATGTCGGCGGTGGCGTATGTATCGTGCCAGGATTCGGGAAGATACGATCCGGTGCCGATGACGTCGATGGGGGCGCCGGCGGCGGCCATGACCCTGCATTTGTTAACGCCGAAACCGGACGAGGCGACGATTTTCACCCTTTTGAAGCCCGCTTGATCCAGCTTTTCGCGGAGGTGAAAAATGGCCGCCGCCGAAACGCCGGGGCCGCTCAGATATTCGCCTTCGCTCTCGCCGCCATCCCCTGTCGCGAGGGCGGGCGGCGCATGGCGTCTCAAGACCGCTAAAGAGGCTTGCCGATCGAGTCCCTCGACATAACTCCCGCCGTGGGTATCGAGACGCAAGCCGACGCGTCCCTCGGCCGCCATCTCGGGGAACCGCCGGCAAACGGCAAGCGAGTCGGTAATCTCGCGGCCATAAAAGTCGACCAGCGCGATCAGATCCTGGTCGGGGAAAGTATCGACGTACATCTCGGCGGCGCGGCGCGTCGATCCGGCATAGCCGATCAGCGCATGCGGCATGGTGCCCAGTCCCTTCTCCAGACCGAAGTAGTGGGCGGTGGCGTCGTTGGCGTTGCCGATAAAACCTTTGGCGCCCGTTGTTTTCCGAGCCGCCTCCGAGCCGACGGCCGCCGCGTAGGCCATCAGCTCGGCCATCTCGGTGCCGGCGCAGTGGCGCGCGTCCATGGCGATGAAGGCGACCGCGGGCAGAACCGAGCACATGTCGCGGGCATTCATGGCGGCGACGCAGGACGCCCCCAGTTTCTGCAAATAAAGCGTTTCCAGATCGACCAGATGATAGAAAGAGCCGGTAATGTGCATCAGCGGCTCGCCGCCGCCGACCCGCTCGCCTTCCCGGTAATGGCA
This sequence comes from Rhodospirillaceae bacterium, assembly GCA_013349695.1. Lineage (GTDB taxonomy): Bacteria > Pseudomonadota > Alphaproteobacteria > Rhodospirillales > 2-02-FULL-58-16. The sequence goes on along the minus strand of DUZD01000070.1, from coordinate 6,875 downwards.
TTCGATCTCGAACTCGACGCCGCGCCGCGCCGCCACGGCGGTCAGCCAGTCGACCATCAGCTTCGGCGTGAAGATGACCGGGTGGTGCATGAAAACGGCGTAGGTCACGGTCTTGTCGCCGAAACGGCGGATGGTTTCCTTGGTCTTGAGGAAATAACGGTCGGTCCATCGGGTGATCTCGGCATCGTCCCAGGACGGAACCGGTCCGGCCGCTGTCTTTTTAGGCATATGGATGTTCCCGAATTCTCAAGAAGAGGCGGCAACGCGGCCGCCAAGCCGCATCCGCCCGTCTTTGAGCACTTCGGCCAAGAGAAAGGCCAGTTCCAGAGCCTGCTTGGCGTTCAGGCGAGGGTCGCAATGGGTATGGTAGCGGTCGCAAAGGTTGGCCTCGGTAATGGCGTGGGCGCCGCCGACGCATTCGGTGACGTCCTGGCCCGTCATCTCGAAATGAACACCGCCGGCATGCGTCCCTTCCGCCGCATGGACGGCGAAAAAGCCGCGCACCTCCTCGAGAATGCGGTCGAAGTGCCGGGTTTTATAACCGTTGAAGGTCTTCACCGTGTTGGCGTGCATGGGATCGCAGACCCAGACCACTTTGCGGCCATCGCTTTCGACGGCGCGGATCAGGGGCGGCAACATCCTCTCCACCTTGTCCGCCCCAAAGCGCGCGATCATGGTCAGCCGTCCCGGTTCTCCCGCCGGATTGAGCAGATCGACGAGGCGGATCAGTTCGTCGGCCTCGATGGTCGGGCCGATCTTGACCGCCACCGGATTGTTGATTCCGCGCAGAAACTCGATATGCGCCCCGTCGAGCGCGCGGGTGCGCTCGCCGGCCCACAACAGATGCGCCGAGGTGTCGTACCAATCGCCGCGGAGGCTGTCGATCCGGGTCATCGCCTGCTCGTAATTCAACAGCAGGGCCTCGTGCGAGGTGAAGTAATCGGTCTCGCGAATCTGCGGGGTAGTCTCCGAGGTCAGGCCGCAGGCCGCCATGAAGGCCAGCGTCTCGCCCAGCCGGTCGGCCAGGTCCCGGTAGCGTTCGCCCAAAGGGCTGGCGGCGACGAAGCCCAAGGTCCACTGATGGACCTTGTGCAAATCGGCATATCCGCCTTGCGCGAAGGCGCGCAGCAGGTTCAGCGTCGAGGCGGACTGATTGTAGGCTTGGATCAGCCGTTCCGGGTCCGGGGTCCGGGCTTGCGGCGTGAATTCCATGCCGTTGACCATGTCGCCGCGATAGCAGGGCAAGGTGACGCCGTCGACGGTTTCGGTTTTCTCGCTGCGGGGTTTGGCGAATTGGCCAGCCAAACGGCCCAACTTGATCACCGGGCAGGCGGCGCCGTAGGCCATCACCACCGCCATCTGCAAATGTACCCGGAAGGTGTCGCGGATATTGTCGGGATGGAACTCGGCGAAGCTCTCGGCGCAATCGCCGCCCTGAAGCAGGAACGCCTTGCCCTCGGCCACTTGCCCCAGTAGCGCCTTCAGGCGCCTGGCCTCGCCGGCGAAGACCAGGGGCGGAAAGACGCGCAGCCGTTCCTCGACCCGAACCAGGGCGTCGGCGTTCGGATACGCGGGTACCTGTTCTATGGGCTTGGAGCGCCAGGATTCGGGCGTCCATTTCTCGGCCATTTGGGGCCTCCAGCTATTCTGATAGGCTCTTAGCCTATACGCCGGAATCCGGGTCTTTTCCAGGAAAACCATCACCAACCAAATGGGGACCGGCTATACTGATAGCGGCAATGCCAGCAACAGCGGGAGGCGGAACGATGCCCATCGAGGAAACGGCGTTCGGCTCCATCACCATCGACGGCGCGCCCTACCCACACGACGTGGTGATCCGTCTTTCCGGCGAGATCGTCAAGCGCAAGAAAAACCTCTCCAAGAAATATTACGGCAACTCGCACACCATCTCCAAGGACGAGGCGAAGTTTGTTTTCGAGAAAGGCTGCGAGATCCTGGTCCTCGGCACCGGCCACCACGGTCTGGCGCGATTGTCACCGGAGGCCCAGGACTACTTCGAAAAGAAGGGCTGCGCGGTGGTCGCCGAGCCCACCCCCGAGGCTTTGCGCGTCTTCAACGAGCTGAAGGGCCGCAAGATCGGGCTGTTCCATGTTACTTGTTGAAGGTGGGAAGGCCCTAATCCGCTTCCCCGCCAGCCGCAACGACGAGATCGTCCATCATGACGTCAAGCGCCGCCGACAAGGACCGCGCGAGCGACAGTGACGGCCTCTTTCGTCCCGTCTCGATCTGCGAAAGATAGCCGGCATTGACGCCGACGGTCTCGGCAAGTTGGGCCTGCGTCAAACCCCTGTGCCGGCGCCATACCTTGATCGGATTATCGCCGTCCAACAGGCGCTTGACCATCTCCCAGGGCAGGTCCTCGTCATTTTCCGCGCCGCGGGCGGATTCGATGTCGGTGGCGTCCATGTCGCGTTTCACAAGCCGGCGGTATTCGTCGATGGGGAGTACGGCGAATTCATGCTCACCGTTGGCGTCGGTAAGATATTGAACGGGACTCATCTTTGCAGTCTCCTTCGGGTGTAGGCTTGGCCACGCGGTTCGATCGCTTCTACCGTGATCGTCTTGCTGGCGTCGTCGCGCCTGAAAATGGCACGAAATTTTCTGGCCCGCGACCGGAATTTCAGACGCCGGAGATCGCTTCCCGAGATGGGCCCGATATCAAGGTCGGGATCATCGGGATCGGATTCCAATTTATCCAACTCTATTCTCATCTGATTGCGGACATCGGCCGTTTGACCAAGCATGGGCTTTAGCGCCCGTTTCTTGATCCGCAAATTATACATGCAAAAAGTATATCTAATAAGGACATAAACTTCAATGAAACTATATCTTTTAGCTATACTAGCATTATTTGTTCATGCGCCCGTCCCCCGGCCGCTTCTCTCTGAGGGTGACGAATTCTTCCGCCGCCGTCGGGTGGATGCCGACGGTGGCGTCGAACTGCGCCTTCTTGGCCCCGCATTTCAAGGCGACGCCCAAGCCCTGGACGATCTCCGGGGAGTCCATGCCGACCATGTGACAGCCCAGCACCCGGTCGCTTCCGGCGTTGACCACCAGTTTCATGAAGGTCGTCTCGCCGCGGCCGGAGAGCGTGTGTTTCATTGATTTGAAGCGCGAGGCGTAGATGTCGATTTTTTTGTGTCTGGCCCGCGCTTGCGCTTCCGTCAGGCCGACCGTGGCCAGCGGCGGCTGGCTGAAAACGGCGGTCGGGACGCCTTGGCGATCGACTTTCGTCGGCTTGCCGTTGAACAGGGTCTCGGCGAGGGCCGCCCCTTCGGCGACGGCGACGGGGGTCAGGTTCAGCCGGTCGGTGACGTCGCCGACGGCGTGGATGGAGGCGACGGAAGAGCATGAGAATTCGTCGACCGCCACGGCGCCCTTTTCGTTGAGCTCGACGCCGGCTTCCCCGAGGCCCAGGCCGGCGCTGTTCGGCCGGCGGCCGGTGGCGTACATGACGAGATCGGTGTCGATGCCGCCGCCGCCGGCGAGGCGCAGGGAATAGCCGCTATCTTTTTTGTCGATGCCGGCGACGACGGTTTCACACCTGATATCAACGCCGCGTTTGATCATTTCGTCGGCCAGGATCGTCCGCAGGTCCTGATCGAATCCGCGCAGAACGGTATCGCCGCGAAGGATCTCGGTGACCTCGACGCCAAGGGATGAGAAAATGCCGGCGAACTCGACGGCGATGTAGCCGCCGCCGACAATGACCATGCGTTCGGGCAGTTGCATCAGGTCGAGGGCTTCGTTGGAGCTGATCACATGCTCGATGCCGGCAATGTCCGGCGTCGCTGGTTGGCCGCCGGTGGCGATGAGAACATGCCTTGAGGTCACGCTCCTGCCGCCGATCTCCACCGTATGGGGATCGGCGAGGACGGCCCGGCCCTCAAGGATTTCGACGCCGTTTTCGCGCAGAGCCCGCATATAGACGCCGTTCAAGCGCTTAATCTCGCGATTTTTTGCGGCGATCAGCGCCGCCCAATCGAAGCTGGTTTCCTTGACCGTCCAGCCATACCCCGCCGCGTCCTCGAAGTCGTCGGCGAAATGGGCGCCGATGACGAGAAGTTTTTTCGGCACGCAGCCGCGCAGTACACAGGTGCCGCCGACGCGGTCTTGCTCGCAGATGGCCACCCTGGCCCCGAACGCCGCCGCCATCCGCGCCGCCCGGACGCCACCCGAGCCGGCGCCGATGGCGACCAGGTCGTAATCGTATTTAGTGGCCCGTACCAACTTAAAGACCCCTCAGCCATTTCAAGATTTCCTCCTTGCCTTTCTTCGGTGTCGCCCCGTGGCCGCCGCCGATCACTTCATACTTGCTGTTGGGATGGGCCGGCACCTTGGCGTAGGCGTATTCCTCACCCCGGTCCGCCATGCCGTCAAGCTCGCCGACGATCCACATCAACGGCGTCCCCGGTTTCAAAATTGCCGCGTTCTTCGGCATGACGGCTTCGCCATCGGGGTCGTACCAGCTCAGGTAATACTTTGCCTTCATATTGAAAGTGGTTTCCTCGCCCTGATCGACGTTGTTGAAACCCGCCCTATCATCACCGTTTCCGGCTTCGACCATGGCGCGGGCCTTGGCGACGTCTTCGGCGAAACGGTCGCCCCAGATTTCCGGGGCATGGCCGGGCGCCATGGCGATGACGCCGGCCAGGCCTTCACGGCGCGCGCCGTAGGCGATGGCCGCATTGGCGCCGAGGCTGTGACCGGCGACGATGATGCGGTCGGCGCCTTCAGATTTCAGTTTCTCGACGATTTCGTCGATTTCAGTCATGGTTTCCTCGACCGTCTTATCGAAAATACGGTCCGCCTGCCACGGCATATTCGGCGCCGAAACGATGAAACCTTTTTTTTGCAGAAACCGGGCAAGAATCTTGGTCGGGGTATTGCCCTTATTCTTGCCGCCCTTGCCGTGCATGATGACGATACCGATTTCGGCCTGGGCCGGTGACGGCGTGACTGTAAACACCAGTCCCAATACGAGGACAATGGTAACGGCGAATATCAGTTTTTTTATGATCGAGCCTCCCTGTCTGTCGATAGCAAGAATTTTTCCTCTTGCGAACGATTATTGTTATAACCCGCCGATGCAGAGATACTTGATCTCGACGAACTCGTCGATGCCGTGTCTCGACCCTTCCCGGCCGATGCCGGACTCCTTCATGCCGCCGAACGGGGCGGCCTCGGTCGAGATGAGGCCTTCGTTGATGCCGACGATGCCGTATTCCAGGGCCTCGGCGACGCGCCAGGCGCGGCCGATGTCGCGGCTATAAAAGTAGGCCGCCAAGCCGTATTCGGTGTCGTTGGCCATGGCTACCGCCGCCGCCTCGCCGGTAAAACGAAAGAGCGGAGCCACGGGTCCGAAGATCTCCTCGCGGGCAACGGCCATGTCAGGGGTGACGTCGGCCAGGATGGTCGGCTCGAAGAAGGTGCCGCCGAGCTCGTGGCGCTTGCCGCCGGCGACCAGGCGAGCGCCCTTGCCGAGGGCGTCGGCGATATGTCTTTCCACCTTCTCCACCGCCGCCATGTTGATCAGCGGTCCCTGCTCGGTCTCGCCCTTGAGGCCGTCGCCCACCTTCAGCGCGGACACCGCCTGGGCCAGCCGGGCGGCGAATTCGTCATAGACCCGGTCATCGACGAGGATACGGTTGGCGCAGACGCAGGTCTGACCGGTGTTGCGGTATTTCGACGCCATCGCGCCCCTCGCCGCCGCCTCCAGGTCGGCGTCGCCGAAAACGATAAAGGGGGCGTTGCCGCCCAGTTCCAGCGATACTTTTTTCACCGTCGACGAACACTGCTCCATCAGCAGCTTGCCGGTTTCGGTCGAGCCGGTGAACGAAAGCTTGCGCACCGTCGGGTTGGCGGTCAGCTCGCCGCCGATGGCGGCGGCCGGGCCGGTGACGACGTTGATGACGCCCTTGGGGATTGCCGCCCGCTCGGCCAATTCGGCCAGGGCCAGGGCCGAAAACGGCGTCGCGCTGGCCGGCTTGATCACCACCGGGCATCCGGCGGCCAGGGCCGGCGCGCATTTGCGGGTGATCATCGCCGACGGGAAGTTCCACGGCGTGATCGCGGCGACGACGCCGACCGGCTCCTTCAAGACGACGATGCGCTTGTCGGGGCCGTGCGAGGGGATGGTCTCGCCATAGATCCGTTTGCCCTCCTCGGCGAACCACTCGACGAAGGCGGCGGCATAGAGGATTTCGCCTTTCGATTCGGCCAGCGGCTTGCCCTGTTCGGCGGTCATCAGGACCGCCAGGTCGGCGCTGTTGGCGATCATCAAGTCGTGCCATTGGCGCAACGCCCGGGCGCGCTCCTTGGCCGTTTTGGCGCGCCAGGGCTCCCAAGCCGCCGCCGCCGCCTCGATGGCGCGCCGGGTTTCCGCCGCCGCCATTCTGGGCACCCGCCCCAGCACCGAGGCGTCGGCCGGATTGGTGACTTCGATGGTTTCGCCGCCGTCGGCGTCGACCCAGGCGCCGTCGATGTAACATTGCTGGCGGAGCAGTCGCGGATCGTTGAGCTGCATGGTGTCCTCGCGGGCTTAAATGGGGCGGGAGCGGGAGTATAATCCCGGCGGCCGCGACTGTTAATCGCTTCCGTGATTCCCCCGGATCATTGACTTTCCAGCGGATGGAACCCTTAAGAGCCAAGCAGTTATCCTAGTACACCCCGGCGGGATTCCTGACCCCATACGACGGGCTTCCGAGTTTCCCGGCTAGGCGTGTGGCGCGCCGTGATGTCAATCCATCACAAGCGCCGCGCAACGCCGTCCGGGAAGCTCGGAAGCCCGCCCTCCGGGTCGCTTTTCCCGCTCTCCCGGGGCGTCGAGAACGCTTGACGATGTACCCGCATCG
>DUZD01000069.1 GCA_013349695.1 Rhodospirillaceae bacterium | reverse complement strand
GTGGCGGCGCGGCTGACCGCGTAGCCCTCGTTCTTCAGGTGAAGGGCGAGCAGCCCCTGGACCATCAGTTCGTCCTCGACGATGAGCACATGATCTTTCATGGCGGCGATTGAAGCATATTGAAACATGCTGAAGCAATATCGAAGCACGGCCGGGATCGGAATGAAACGTCGGTTTGTTATCATAGTGGGTCGGTAAGTTCGTCCAGGAGAAGATAAATGCCAAAAACCGTACTGATCGTCGAAGACAATGCGTTAGACATGAGGCTGTTTGACGATCTTCTGACGGAGCACGGTTACAACGTCATCAAGACCGGTAACGGTGGGGATGTCGTGGAGTTCGCCCGTGACTATCGTCCCGATTTGATCCTCATTGACATTCAGTTGCCGGGAATTTCCGGCCTCGACGCATTGGAATTGCTGCGCCGCGACCCCGAGACGAGGAAAATTCCGGCCATCGCCGTGACCGCCTTCGCCATGAAAGGGAACAGGGAAATGTTTCTTGATCTTGGTTTCGACGACTACATTTCCAAGCCTATTTCGGTGCCACGATACTTACGTACGGTCGCCGGATCCCTGAACGGCGGCGCCGACTGACCGGCCGTTCGTGGAGATGACGCCACGTTTCCTTCAAATGGAGGGACCGCATGAAAAAAGCACGTTCCTTGCTGGCGGCCGTTGCCGTTTTCGCGGCCTTTGCCGATGCCCGAAAAACGATTTCGGCTTATTGATCCAGGTTTGGCGATGTTTTCACCCAGGAATACTCAAAAGGCGGCAATAACAGGCTTCCATCGCATCTTTATCCCCGTGCTGACCCTGGCGTCGGTCGCCTTGGCCATCGCCGGCGCCGCCATCTGGGTACTTTACGAGACGGCCTTCGAGGAAAAGCGCAATGACATGATCCACACCGCGCAAAGCCAAGCGCGGCTGATGGAGGCGATAGCCAATTTCGACCAACTTTACAGTTCAAACTATCCAGGCGGGACAGAAGCCGCCACCATCTCGCAAATCAAGGATGCGCATGAAGCGTACAAAGGTCTTGGAGAAACAGGAGAATTCACCCTTGCCCGCGTCGAGGGCGACCGGATCGTCTTTATCCTCCTGCATCGCCACCTTGACCTGGACCAGCCGAAGCCGGTTGACATCGATTCCAAACTTGCCGAACCGATGCGCCATGCCTTGCATGGGCATTCGGGGTCGTTGGTCGGGCTCGACTACCGGGGCGTCGCGGTGCTGGCGGCCTAAGAGCCGGTGGCGGTGCTTAATCTCGGTATCGTCGCCAAGATCGACCTGGCCGAAGTCCGCGCCCCCTTCATCAGAGCCGGCTTGATCGTCGCCGCCATCGCCATCGCCGTCATCGCGGCGGGAACGATGGTCTTCTTCACTGTCACCGGCCCGATGATCCGGCGCTTGCAGGAAAGCGAAACCCGGTTCCGCCAGTTGGCCGAGAACATCAAGGAGGTCTTCTGGATCAACGACGCCGAGACCCAGGCCGTTGTTTACATGAGTCCAGCTTACGAGGAGGTATGGGGAAGCAAATGTGAAAAAGTATACGAACAACCCGAGGATTGGATTGACTCCATTCACCCGGACGACCGCGAGCGGGTGAAAAAGGCCTACTACGAGAATGCCAAAAAGGGGGAATACAGCGAAGAGTTCCGAATCGTCCGTCCGGACGGGGAGGAACGCTGGATTCTGGACCGCGGCTTTCCGGTCTTGGACGAACGAGGAGAAGCCTACCGCATCGCCGGGATCGCCGAGGACATCACCGAACGTAAAAAAGTGGAGGAGGCCCTGCTTCTGAATGAGCGGCGCCTTACCGAGGCACAAAGGACCGGCAGAATAGGCGATTGGTCGCTCAATGTGGAATCAGGGACACTCCACTGGTCAGACGAAATCTACCGGATTTTTGGTCATGAACCCGGGGCATTCAAACCATCGTATGATCGGTTTTTCGCGGCCGTTCACCCAGAAGATATTGATAAGGTCAAGGAATCCGAGGGAAAAGCGTTTGCCAAAGAGGGCAATCACTCCGTGGATCACCGGATCATCCTGCCGGATGGCACGGTTCGATGGGTTCATGAAGAGGCCGTTGCCACCCTCGACAAGCATGGAAAAGCAACCGAACTCGCCGGCACCGTCCAGGACATCACCGAGCGCAAGCAGGCCGAGGAGAAGGTTCGCAGAGAACGAAAAAGAGCAAATGAGTATCTCGCCATAGCCGAGGCGATAATCGTTTGTCTGGATAGGACCGGCGGAGTGACCTTGATCAACCGCAGAGGACTCGACGTCTTGGGTTACGAAGAAGATGAAATGATCGGCAGAAACTGGTTTGAAACGACTGTCCCCAAGGATCAAGCAAAAGAGGTTCAGACCGTTCACGCCAAGGTATGTTCGAGAGAAATTGCGGCGGTTGAATATATTGAGAACGAAGTTCTCACCAAAAGCGGCGAACTTCGCAGCATCTACTGGCACAATGCCACCCTTAAGGATGACAACGACGCTATCATCGGTAGCGTAAGTTCAGGCCAGGACATCACCGAGCGCAAACGGGCGGAGGACAGGATCAAAGCCTCCCTGGCCGAGAAGAAGGTGCTGCTCAAGGAAGTCCATCACCGGGTCAAGAACAACCTGCAGACGATCTGCTCCATGCTGGCGCTGCAGGCAAGAGCGGGGAGGAGCAAAGAGGTTGCCAATGCCCTAGGCGATAGCGAGCGGCGGATCAGGGTCATGGCGCAGGTCCATGAAAACCTGTGCCGGTCCGACGATCTGGGCAGCATCGATGCCCTGAATTATCTGAGATCGATCATTCAAGATATCGAGGAAAGCCAACTGGACGGGACCGGCCAAGTGTCGTTCAGTGACGATATAGAGGATATCGTTCTCGATATCGACTTGGCGGTTCCGATCGGCCAGATCGTCAGCGAAATGCTTTCCAACTGTCTGAAACACGCCTTTCCCGATGGCGGGTCCGGTAATGTCAGGGTCTCCTTGAAAAGACTAAACGGCGGGGACATCGAACTTTCCGTCGCCGACGACGGCGTTGGCCTGCCCGAGGATTTCGACATCGCCGGGAGCAAGAGCCTGGGCCTCCAGTTGATCGACACCCTGAGCATGATGATCAAAGGCGAGCTGTCCATCGGCGAGCCGCCCGGCGCCAGCTTTCACATTGTTTTCAATGGCGAACGGCCATGACGCCTCCACGCTTCGGCCGGCTTGGTGAGAATTCCGTCGGCGACCGCCGGGTTGCCGTTCCACCGTCCTTAGGGGCCGTAACAGAATAAATGAATCACCATCCTCCCTTCCGTCGTCATGGCCGGACTTGATCCGGCCATCCACGGGCCTCGCGCTCGGCATCAACTGCGTGGATACCCGGCTCAAGGCCGGGCATGACGGCGGAAGTGAAGTGACGCGGTTATTTTGTGACGAGCCCTTAGGCAGCAACCCGCCATTCGTTGTTTTCTAAACCGTATGTCCGCTTCTCCCATGCCTGTTGGTCGATCTCGTTCAGACGTTTCACCATTTCAATGATGTGGGCGTTGCCCTCCGCGGATTCCCGATAGAAAGCCCGCAAGAATCTATCCGCCATTTTGGGTACGCGCGTCTTGCCCTTCTCCCATCTTGCCACCGCTTGGTCCGTGGTGCCCAGCATTTGAGCGAGACGAGCTTGCGAAAACCGCATCTCCTGACGGATGAAACGGAACTCCTTGCCGGATAGGCGCGGCTTGTATCGCAGGAGGTCCATGGCAATGGCGCGATGAAGGCCTTCAAGGTTGGCGAACGCTACCCCCTTGCCTTCGGAAGTTTCAACTTCCTTGTAGCCATTCGCCAGCCATATTCCCCTCAATCCACTCTCTGTGTAATGGTACATGGGCGCTCTCCTAATAAACCGTAATTACAAGCAAGGTTTGGCCTCGCTCTATAGCGACAACGGCCACCAATTCCTCCCCCGCCAACATTCTTTCCATTGTTACTTGCCAGTTTCCCTTGGCATTCAGAAACGGTCCCTCGGTGATACTGCCCGCCTTCAAGCAGGCGTATATCATTATGGGGGTAATTCTTCGCTTTTTCATCCGCTTCCTTGCATGTGGAAGAAAAACCACATTCAAAGAATCTTGCGCCAACTCCCGAATTACCCGGAGCGCGGCTGCCTGACTCATGCGTAGAGGGACGATATCCGCCATGCCTATTATATTAATAGGTCAATGCGCGATTTTCAAGATACGATGAGATATAACGGGGCGCCTGGGAACGGGGGCGCCCAGAAGCATCAAGGGGCTAGCCCGTTAAGGCTAACCCCTTGCTCTTATTGGCTCCGGCGGCAGGACTCGAACCTGCGACATAGGGATTAACAGTCCCCCGTTCTACCAACTGAACTACGCCGGATTAAACTGGAGGCGCGGGCCGGAATCGAACCGGCGTAGACGGCTTTGCAGGCCGCTGCGTAGCCACTCCGCCACCGCGCCAACCCCACGGCTCTCATGGAATCCCGCATGAGACAATCCCCGTCCAGGCGGCGAAGGAAAGGGAACTTAGACCCTCGATTTCCGCCGGTCAAGGCGGCGATTCCAGGAGCCGGAATCCTTGCCGCTCCGGCAAGGGAAACCGGCAAACGAGGGTTGCGCTGGCGGAGCCGCTAGAGGTGCATTGTGTTTGCGGCCAGGCCGGATTATATAGCCCGGCGAACGATCTTTCGATGAGTGCCCGCAACGGAGTCGCGATGGATTACGCCAGTGTTCGCGTCAACATGGTGAGATGCCAGATCAAGCATAACCAGGTGACCGATCCCCTGGTTCTTTCGGCAATGGCTGAATTGCCCCGCGAAACCTTCGTGCCGAATACGATGGCCGACATCGCCTATGTTGACGAGGCCGTCCGTATCGCCCAGGGACGCTACCTCATGGCGCCGTTGGTGCTCGCCCGCCTTATTCAAGCCGCCGAGATCCGGCCCAACGACGTGGTTTTGGATATCGGTTGCGGCACTGGCTATGCATCGGCGGTGCTCGACCGTTTGGCCAGCGCCGTGGTCGCCTTGGAAAGCGACGGCGCCTTGGCGGCCAAGGCCATCGCCACCCTGGCCGAATTGGAGATCGGCACTGTCGCCGTCGTCGAGGGGCCGCTGGAAAAAGGCTATCCCAGACAGGCTCCCTACGATGTCATTTTTTTCAGCGGCGGCGTTTCCGCCGTGCCGGCGGAGATTTCCGACCAGCTAGCCGAGGGCGGACGCATGGTGACGGTCGTCGGCGGCAACGGATCCACGAATAGCCTCGGCAAGGGTACGCTTTTCACACGCCGCGGCGGAATCGTTGCAAGCCGCGATATTTTTGACGCCGCGACCCCGGCATTGCCGGGGTTCGCGCCGCTTTCGGCTTTCACCTTCTGAAGGCGAGGTTCGGTGGATCAACGGCGAGGCCTTGGACGGGCTTGCCTTGCGATCCCTTTGCCTTTGCCGGCCGACGCGGATAGACTTGCCGGCGTTCTCAAGGGCGGAAAGCGAAATAACGTATGAATAAATCGTTGTCCGTTGTCTTCTTTCTGCTGGCGGGATGGCTCGGACTGGTGCAATCGGCTCATGCGCAGACCCTGAACGAGGCGCTTATCGCCGCCTATCTCAACAATCCCACCCTCCTCGCCCAGCGAGCCAAACTGCGCGCCGTCGACGAGCAGGTGCCCCAGGCATTGTCCAACTGGCGGCCGACGATGGAGATTGAAAGCGACGCCGGTGTATCCGCCAGCTACAAAAACCTTACCTCGGGCGACGACCCCGACCGCCGCCAGCACCGCGAACCCCGTTCGTTGAGCCTGACCTTGGACCAACCCCTTTTCCGCGGCGGGCGGACCCTGGCGGCGACCAGCGAGGCCGAAAACACGGTCAAAGCCGAGCGCGCCCGCTTGCTGGACGTCGAGCAGACCGTGCTTCTCGACGTGGTGAAGGCCTATATGGACGTTTTTCGCGATCAGGCAGTGCTCGAACTCAACATCAACAACGAACAAGTGCTGAAACGTCAACTCGAGGCGAGCCGGGACCGCTTCGAGGTCGGCGAGACCACCCGCACGGATGTCCACCAGTCCGAGGCCCGCTTGGCCCGCGAGACCGCCGACCGCATCCAAGCCGAGGGCGACCTGATAGTCTCGCGCGCCTCCTACCGCAATACGGTTGGTGAAATTCCCGGCGGGCTGATCCGACCCGAGGCGCCGGCCGGCCTGCCGACCAGCGAAGCCGAGGCGATCAGCGCCGCGGCCATCGACAATCCCATCGTGATCGAGGCCGAATTCGACGAAAGGGCTTCGCTTGACGATGTCGCCGAGGTTCGCGGCGAATTGCTGCCCTCGGTCGACTTGGAAGGTTCGGCGAGTCGCGCTTTCAATTCCTCCGGCAAGGACAGCCGGTCCGACACCTACACGGCCAAGGTGACCCTGAGCGTACCCCTCTATCAGTCGGGCTCCGTCTATTCGCGCCTGCGCGAAGCCCGCCAGACGGCGGCCGAACTGCGGCGCAAAATCGATCAGGCGCGCCGCGACGCCACCGAGGAGGCGACCCAGGCCTGGGAGGGGCTGCAAACGGCGCGCGCCCGAATCGAATCTTTTTTATCGCAGATCAAGGCCAACGAAATCGCCCTCGAAGGCGTTGAACGCGAGGCCGCCGTCGGCTCGCGAACGGTCCTCGACATTCTCGACGCCGAGCAGGAGCTTTTGGACGCAAGGGTTGATCTCGTAAGGGCCAAGCGCGATGAAATGGTGGCCATTTACGAACTGAAAAAAGCCATGGGCCAATTAACCGCGGGGCAATTGCAACTGCCTGTGGATTTCTACGATCCAGAGGTTCATTATCGGCAAGTGCGCTACAAATGGTTTGGCGGCGCCATCCAGGGCGGTATCGGAAAAAATAGGTAAACTTGCTGAAATACCGGTAACGCTTCGGTAACTTCTTCATGGCCAAGGTTCCATGATTTGAATGGATGATAGATGAGTGAAGAAGATGGGCCGGTAGAAGAGGATTCAACTCAAGAACCATCGATGGAGGACATTCTCTCCTCCATTCGGCGGATTCTGTCCGAACCCGATTCCGAGGCCGAACCCGAACCCGAGCCGGAACCCGAGCCGGCACCGGAGCCCGAGCCGGAGCCGGAGCCCGAGCCCGAGCCGGAACCCGAGCCGGAAATCGAGTTGGCGGAACTTGAGCCCGAGCCGGAACCCGAACCCGAGCCGGAACCCGAACCGCTACCCGAGCCGCTACCCGAGCCGGCGCCGGAACCGCCACCCGAGCCGCTACCCGAGTCGGCGCCGGAACCGGAAAATGTTCTCGAACTCACCGCGGCGATGATCACGCCGCCGGAAACCATTGTTTCGGGGCGGACGACCCAGGAGTCGACCGATATCCTTTCCGAGCTGGCGCGCGCCATTCTCAATCAGCGGGATCTGCAGATCGGCGGCGGTGCCTTGACTCTCGAGGGGATGGTGCGGGAGATGTTGCGCCCGGTCTTGCGGGAGTGGCTGGACCGTAATCTGCCCTATCTGATCGAACGCCTCGTCAAAAAAGAAATCGATCTTATGGTCAACCGGGCGGAAAAACTGGACTTGTAAGGCTTCCAGCTTGACCTGATGGCAAAACCGCCTTAGTCCCACCAAGCTGGGAAATTCGAGCGCGTTCCACACCAGTACAAGGACGGTTCAGCGATGCTGGACAAAACCTATCGGCCCGCCGAGGTCGAGGAAAAACATTATTCCGCCTGGGAGCGGTCGGACGCCTTCGCCTGTGGCCGGCGGCCCGGCGCCGATCCTTATACCATCGTCATCCCGCCGCCCAACGTCACCGGCAGCCTGCACATGGGCCATGCCCTCAACAACACCTTGCAGGACATCATTATCCGCTATCGGCGCATGAAGGGCGACGACGTCCTTTGGCAGCCGGGCACCGACCACGCCGGCATCGCCACCCAAATGGTTGTCGAACGGCAACTGGAGAAGGACGACCTGACCCGCCACCACCTTGGCCGCGACAAGTTCGTCGAGCGCATCTGGAAATGGAAGGAGGAATCAGGCGGCGCCATCATCGACCAGCTCAAGCGCCTGGGCGCGTCGTGCGACTGGTCGCGTCAGCGCTTCACCATGGACGAGGGCCTGTCGGCAGCCGTCCGCAAGGTTTTCGTCGAGCTTTACAAAGAGGGCCTGATCTATCGGGACAAGCGGTTGGTCAACTGGGATCCCTTGCTGCACACCGCCATTTCCGACCTCGAGGTGGAGCAGCGCGAGGTCCATGGCCGGATGTGGTATTTCAAGTACCCGGTCGAGGACCGGCAAGGCGTTTTCATTACCGTCGCCACCACCCGTCCCGAGACCATGCTCGGCGATACCGCCGTCGCCGTCCATCCCGACGACGACCGTTACCGGAATCTTATCGGCGGCAACTGTATCCTGCCCATCGCCGGGCGGCCCATTCCCGTCGTCGCCGACGAGTATGCCGATCCGGCCAAGGGCAGCGGCGCGGTGAAGATCACTCCTGCCCATGATTTCAACGACTTCGAGGTCGGCCGCCGCCACGATCTGGCGATGATCAACGTCTTGGACGGCAACGCGCGGATGAACGACAACGCGCCGGAACACTACCGGGGCGTCGACCGCTTCGAGGCCCGCGACGCCATCGTCAAGGAAATGGAATCCCTGGGCCTCTTGGAAAAGGCCGAGGACAACCTGATGATGGTGCCCTACGGGGACCGTTCCGGCGTTGCCATCGAACCCTGGCTCACCGACCAGTGGTTCGTCGACGCCGGGCGCCTCGCCGAACCGGCCATCGAGGCGGTGGAAAAGGGCGACACCCGGTTCGTGCCCAAGCAATGGGAGAAGACTTATTTCGAGTGGATGCGCAACATCCGGCCCTGGTGCATCTCCCGGCAGATCTGGTGGGGGCACCAGATTCCCGCCTGGTACGGCCCCGACGGCGAAGTCTTCGTCGAAATGACCGAGGAGAAGGCTCTGGAGGCGGCCGGAGAACACTACGGCAAGGAGGTGGAACTGGTCCGCGACGCCGACGTTCTCGACACCTGGTTCTCATCGGCGTTGTGGCCGTTCTCGACCCTCGGCTGGCCCGCCGACCGGCCCGAGGTCAAGCGTTATTACCCCACCGACGTCCTGGTCACCGGCTTTGACATCATTTTCTTCTGGGTCGCCCGGATGATGATGATGGGGTTGCATTTCCTTGGCTCCGCGCCGTTCCATACCGTTTACATTCACGCCCTGGTCCGCGACGAGAAGGGCCAAAAAATGTCGAAATCCAAGGGCAACGTCATCGATCCCATCGAGCTGATCGACAAATATGGAGCCGACGCGCTGCGTTTCACACTGACCGCTTTCGCCGCCCAGGGCCGCGATGTCAAGCTGTCGGAAAGCCGGGTCGAGGGCTACCGCAACTTCGCCACCAAGCTGTGGAACGCGGCGCGGTTTTGCCAGATCAACGGCTGCCAGCTTGGCGCCGGCTTCGATCCGCTCTCGGCCGGCTTGACGGTCAACCGTTGGATCATCGGCAAGCTCGCCGAAACCGCCGCCGCGACCGCCGCCGCCATCGAGGACTACCGCTTCAACGAGGCGGCGGCGGCGCTTTATCAATTCGCCTGGGGAACCTTTTGCGACTGGTACCTGGAATTCACCAAGCCCATGTTCCAGGGCGGCGATGAAGAGGCCGCCAAGGAAACCCGCGCCACCGCCGCCTGGGTTCTCGACCGGCTTTTGCATTTGCTCCATCCGGTCATTCCCTTCATCACCGAGGAGCTGTGGGAACAGTTGGCGGGCGAGCGCCATGGTCCCTTGATCACCGCCCCATGGCCGGAGCTGCCGGCGACGCTGATCGATGAAGCGGCGGCGGCGGAAATGGACTGGGTGGTGCGCCTGATCTCCAACGTCCGCGCCGTCCGCGCCGAGATGAACGTTCCGGCGGCGGCGAAAATCCCGCTTTTGCTCAAGGACATGGGCGCCGCCGCCACGGCCCGCATGGAAAGCCATCGCTCATCGATCGTCACCCTGGCGCGGCTGGCGTCGATCGAACCCTTGGACGGCGAGGTGCCGGAGGGCGCCGTCCAGGATGTCCTTGACGAGGCGACGGTGATTCTGCCCCTTGCCGAGGTCATCGACCTGGCGGCGGAAAAGGCCCGCCTGGAGAAGGAAATCGCCAGGCTCGACGGCGAGATCGGCAAACACGACAGCAAGCTCGCCAACGCCAATTTCACCGCCAAGGCGCCGGCCGCCGTCGTCGACACCGAACGCCAGCGCCGCGCCGATGCGGCGCGGGCGCGGAGCAAGCGTAGCGAGGCCCTGAACCGCCTGTCGGCGATATAAATACCGCTTTGGCCGAAAGGACCCCGTCGGCGGCGGCCGGGGATTTCAAGGAAACGAGGCTGCAATGGAATTGATCGTTTATTGCCGTTCGTTCGAGGTGGCGCTCATGGCCGGACCCGACGTCGCCGACGTCACCGACGAAATTGGCCGCGTCGTCGCCGCCTCCGGCGTCGGCGAGGGCTCGGCCCAGGCGACGGTCGTCGGCTCGACCGGCTCGCTGACCACCATCGAGTACGAACCGGGAGCGGTGGAGGACTTCAAGCGGGCTATCGAGCGGCTGGCGCCGCCGGGAATCGAATACATGCACGAACTGGCTTGGCGCGACGGCAACGGCCACAGCCACGTCCAGGCGGCGCTGCTGGGGCCGTCGCTGGTGCTGCCGGTCCGCGATGGAATCCTCCGTCTCGGAACCTGGCAACAGGCCGTCCTCGTCAACCACGATATCCGCGGCCGGCGAAGAACCGTCGAGGTCACGGTCCTGGGCCAAGGATAAGGCGCTTTCGCGGCCGCTAGCGGTTTCGACCCTGGCGGGGGCAACCGGCGATGGACGCGGCGGCGGATCGGAGTTACGTTAATGACGTCTTAGTGAATAACCTAGACAATCCGCGTCAACGGGAATGAAATTCGTATAGCCGTCATGTCGTGAACAGATTGGAAATCGTGGTTTTCGTTTCACGTCCGGGCCTCGCGGCCAATCTTCAAGGCGGTGCGATAATTGGCGTTTCCCGTATCGGGCGGGTGGGAAATGGTGATGGCTGACGAAGACGACCCGCAAGCGGCGGACGCCGACGGCAAGATGGAAGCCGCCTACAATATTTCCGTCGACATCACCGCCGTTCTCGGAACGGCGGTGATGAAGGTGAGTCAGATTCTCAAATTGGGCCGCGGCGCCGTCGTCGAATTGGACCGGCGTGTCGGCGACTCGATTGAACTTCGCGCCGAAAACCAACTGGTGGCCCGGGGCGAGGTGGTTGTCATCGAAGACCGTCTGGGCATCACCATAACCGAGGTTATCAAGAAGTAACGGAAATTCGGTGACAGCATACTAATTTCCGCCTTTCCGCTTGATTGCAAATAGCAAGACATTTTGGCCCATGCCAAATGGTTGGCACTTTGGCCCATGCCAAATGGTTGGCACTTTGGCCCATGCCAAATGGTTGGCACTTTGGCCCATGCCAAATGGTTGGCACTTTGGCCCATGC